>NZ_JBGMEK010000075.1:0-19954 GCF_041447265.1 Microbulbifer epialgicus | reverse complement strand
AGAGATTTACTGGGGCGATGAAACAGGCATTCGCAGCGATTGCCAGCATGAGCGAGGCTATGCACCAAGCTGATCCTACTCTAACATTCTTCGGTACCCTTACAATTGTGGGATGCATTATATTCTTAGCTACAGCGAACATCATAAAAAAACTAACTCTATTGAGTCATAGAAAAAATATGGATTAATCAGATCCTCAGTTCGAAGGTACCGCCAGATGCGCAATACCGCGCAGGGTCAACCGTGATATTACTAACGCGGCCGCACCACAGGTTGCGATGGCACCCGTCAGAGGCTGAGGAGTTCCATCAAATATTAAACTGGTTAGCACAATCGCCAGTGCGCCCAGTAACATTTGCACAGCACCACCCAATGCGGCAGCGGTGCCGGCAATAGGCCCATGCTCTTCAAGAGACAGTACCATCGAGGTGGGGATAACTAAGCCGAGAAATACGTTAGTCACTATTAGCATTACCACCAGTAAAATAAACTGCTCGAAGCCGGAAAAAACCACGGCGCACATCACCAGGGAACTAATAGCAAAACCGGCAGTAGCCCACTTCACTACCGCGACTGAACCAAAACGCATCCCGAGGTTTGCTGCAAACTGGCTCGAGATAAAGAACCCCAGCGCATTGAGAGCAAAAGCAAGACTGAACTCTGTCGGCGTAAGCCCATAAAACCCTGTGTATAAAAAAGAGGCCGTAGCGAGGAAGGAAAAAAAGCTGGCAATTCCAAAACCACCGATACAGGTCAACCCCACATACACGGGATCACGGAATAGCGTGGTAAAAGCCTTGAGCATGGCACTGAAACGAAATGGAACACGATTTTCCCGCTCAAGGGTCTCCGGCAAGCTGCTGACTGCAAGGAACAAGCTCGCGAGTGTAAGCAAGGAGATCAGAACAAAAACACTGCGCCAGCCAAAGGGGACTATCAAGATACTACCAATCAAGGGCGCCAGCATTGGTGAGATAGAAATCACCAGCATCACTGTTGTCATCAAGCGAGTCGCACGAGCACCGGTGTAGTGATCGCGAATGACCGCCCGTGGAATAGACATTACCGAGGCAGCGCCAACCCCTTGCAGGAAACGCAGAGCAATCAAAGATTCGATAGTGGAGGCTACCGCACAGCCAATTGAGGCGAGACCAAAGAGCACCAGCCCAAAATACAACGGCGGTTTGCGACCAAACATATCAGATGCAGGGCCATAGAAGAGCTGACACACTCCGAAGGCAATAAAATAGGACATTAAAGTGTATTGTGTCGCCTCAATCGGCGCCCCCAGTCCCTCTGCAATATCTGGTAGGGCCGGCAAGTACATATCGATGGCAACTGGACCAACGCAACTCAGCAACCCCAATATCAACGACATTTTGACTAAGTCAGATTTCATATAATTTTCCATAGGATCGATAAAAATTTTTATCTGATAATTCCCATTATTGTACTTATGCTTTTTTTAATAAAAGCAACAACTGAATATATGCTTTTATTCTTGGAGGTGAGATCCAGCATTAGATCTCACTGAATTACCGGCCGGCTACCTGTCCGGCCTAGCAGGTAATTCATTTTATGCTTTGTGCGATGACATTGTAACGGTGTCTGTAATACGCTGACTTTAAAGTCGAACACTATTATCCAATGTCAAGCCACGACAAAACCGATCACTGGCCAAGATTTTTTGGGCCGCTGTCATCAAGGCCTTCACATTACCCCCCAGGGACGGCTCGCAGTAAATAGAGGTTGTCGCCATGCCAGAACCTGATACACCTGTACTTATGTCAGGATCGATTCAGTAAAAGACATCCTGCCCAGGATGTAGCCAAACGCTAGCTGTGGCCAAGCTAAAGCGACTGCACAGCCCACAATTCCCCCGTCATCGCCAACGGCAGCAACTGCCTTTGCGCAGTTATCCGAAGCTGCAGCGCAAGCAACAAAGAATCCCCCTGTTTGCCGCCCAAACCCCCTGCTGGGTCATCACTCTTAATCCACGGGGAGAAACCATACATACGCTGTTGAACACGCTTAAGAAACGACGCCTACGTACGAAGCTGGTTTCCGGTGTCGATGGCCGCACAGGAATGCCCAGCCTTGAAGCGGATGAAGTTATCGATAATGCCGCCACCCGGTGGCGTCATCTATGTGAGCTAAAGAGCTCAGAGGTTGGTTGTTACCTGGCACACCTGCGCGCGATTCGTGACGCTTACCAGGCAGGTCTCAATCGGGTCTGTATTCTGGAGGACGATGTGCAACTGGAGGCGGATTTTAGCGAAGTCCTGGCTGAACTGGAACGCCTGCCCGAGGCTATAGAAATGATCCGCTTGATGGGCCTTAAAGTCAGAAAGCGCAAAGTTATCGAAACATTAAATGATGGAATTCACCAATTAGTTCGCCCTGAGCGGGGCTGGTGTGGGGCCCAGGGGTACCTGATTAATCGCAAGGGCATGCATAAAGTCCTGACTCACGCCAACCGTATTTTTGAGCCGATTGATAAGGTGTTCGATCACTTTTGGCAATTTGACTTACAATTGTACGGAATCGAGCCCCACCTAATCTGGGAGACGGAGCACGCCTCCAGCATAGTGAAATCCAATGTAGGCAGGGCAAAAGTTGCCCTTTGGCTCTACTGGTTACACCCATTTGGCAAGCTGTACCGCAGCCTTGAACGGCATATCTACCTGCTGCGCCACCGAAGTGCCTTCTACCCGGCGCAAAAGCCGAAAAAAAGACCGGGGCGTACCAAACGGATTAAGATATAGAAACCCTAAATATCCCAGAACTTTTGCATTTTTAGAAACATAAAGGAAGCTGTCCAGGTGATCATCACCAGTCCTGTCAACGCCTCCAACCCGGCGGTAAAACGCAAGTGCCCCAAAGGCTCTATATCGCCAAATCCAAGTGATGTGTATGTAGTGAAGGAAAAGTAGGCGCAGTCAAGCAGGCTGCCATTAAAGTTGCCCACCAAGGTACCGAAGTAAGGTGAATTCACCATAAAGTAGTAGCCGTAAGCAAACAGCCAGATTTCCGCTACATGGGCAAGCAAAGCACCGAACACACCGAGCACAATGGCAAAATTGTGTCGCACCGGTATCCAGCGCCCCAGGTGCACCAGGGCATTGAGCACCTCATGGTGAATCAGCACAACGATTGCAACAATCATGCTGTTCACTACGAAAGCAAAGGCCAATTCACCGTCGATCATGAAAAAATTCACGCACCAGTTTTCCGGCTTCCTCTGCCATTACCCCCGACTCGACGGCAATCTTATGATTGAAAAAACCCATCCCCCCCAGCTGTAGCTGGCTCTCAATAACCCCCGCACGGGGCTCTGTGGCCCCATAGATCAAGCGGCTGACGCGGGCATGAATCAGGGCACCAAAACACATGGTGCAAGGTTCGATCGTTACATAAAGAGTAGTGCTGGGCAGACGATAATTTTGCATCGCCTCTGCGGCACGTCGCAGTGCAACAATTTCTGCATGGGCGCTGGGATCGCAATTGCCAATAGGACGATTACTGCCCTCGCCTATCACCTTGCCATCCTGCACCAACACTGCGCCCACCGGCACTTCACCTCGTTCGGCGGCAAGCTCTGCCAGCTCCAGCGCTCTGCGCATAAACGCATAGTCTTTTGGTGTCGCCATAAATCTCTTCTTACTACCTCTTTTGAACTGGGCCCTACTATTTGTTGGGAAACTGGCATTCCGCTCCCAGTGCTCATCCCAGCTTACTTCTGCTTGATAAAGCGACGCACTATAAAGTCGGCTTCCAGCACCAGGCTCTCCTGCTGCTCAAGTTTTGTACGCGCGCCCCGATTGCCCTTCCAGGCAAAGGGTGTCATGGCGAGGAAGTCGGCGATCGCTTCATGCCCGCGTAATTCAAAGGGGAAGCAGCAACGCATATCTACCTCGGGGTAAAGGCCCTCAATCAATTTTGGCGCGGTATGCCTACGCGGCTCCTGATACAGCTGGCCTTTTAAGGTCCACAAGTGGTCGGGGCCAGGGGATACATCGAGCAAGCGCCCCCCTTCTTTTAATACACGCGATATCTCACTATCCGGGGCCGGCGCAAAAATACGTAGTAAATCATCCACGCTATTCGTCGCAACCGGCATATTGACGCTACTCGCCACCACAAACTGAGCGCCGCTGTCCGACTTTGCCGCCATGCGCACGCCAGCCTTGGAGATATCCACACCCGCCAGGGCATGGGCATGCCAGCCGAAGGACTCCAGCTGGCGCAAATAGTAGCCCTCTCCACAGCCAATATCCAAAAGCTTGCGGCCTGACTTGTGGGGCAATAGCGCTGTAATCGCTTCCACCAGCGGGCGGTAATAACCTGCTCTGAGAAAACGACGCCGCGCGCGCAACATATCTGCAGAATCCCCCGGTTCCTTGCGGCGTTTACGGTATACGGGTAACAGATTGACGTATCCTTCCCGTGCGCAATCAAAACTGTGCCGGTTACTGCAATGCCAGGTTTCTTTACCCAGCGTTAATGGCTTCGCACACAGAGGACATTGCCAGATCATTCAACTTCCTGAACTTGTGTATTCTTTATCAATGATGGCGGAGTACGGCGCAAAATGAGGTCAGCCGCCTTTTCCGCGATAGCAATCACCGGCGCATTGGTATTGCCGCTGATCAGGGTGGGCATTATGGAGGCGTCCACAACCCTCAGTCCATCCACACCGTGGACTTTTAGCTCGCTATCAACCACGGCAAGATCATCATTGCCCATCTTGCAGGTTCCCACCGGGTGATAAATTGTCTCGGCCTGCTGACGAATATAGTGCTTGATCGATGCCTTGCTGGTGAGCTTTTGGTCGGGCAGCCAAAGTCGCTTCTGGTAACGCAGCATGTCTTCTTGGCTAATGATATCCCGAGCCATTTCAAAGGATTCCACCATCACCTGCATATCCTCTGGCTCGCTCAGGTAATTGGGCTGGATACTCGGTAGTGCCTTGGGGTCCTCTGTATTCAGTGTTATTTCCCCACGGCTTTTTGGACGCAGTGCACAAGCGTGTAATGTGTAACCATACCCTGACTGTTTATTAAAACCGTGATTAAAAGCCGGCGCTGCAGTGAAGTGGAACTGAATATCCGGGCTTCCATCCGCCTGGCTGGAGCTGGCAAAACCCCCGGCCTCGGCAACGTTGCTGGTTAGCGGCCCCTTGTTCAGGAAAAACCACTCGGGGAACCGCATCGCACCTTTTAATATGACCCTCAGTTCGTCGGAAAAACTGATGGGCGCCGAGACCTCAACCACTTGGGAAATATCCAGGTGATCCTGAAGATTCTTGCCCACCCCCGGCAGATGATTCTGGGGCAAGATATCAAACTTACGTAGCTCCTCTTGCGGTCCGATACCAGATAACAGCAGTAATTGCGGGGATTGAATAGCCCCGGCGCAAAGTAATACCTCTTTGTTCGCCAGGATTTTCTTACCGTTAACCAGTTCCACCCCCACGGCCCTGTCGCCTCTTAGAATCAGGCGGGCTGCCGGACTGTGAGTTAGAATGTGTAGATTAGGACGTTTCTTGACCGGGTGTAGGTAAGCGGCAGCAGCGGAACAGCGACGCCCCCGGCGTTGAGTCACCTGATAAAAACCAACACCCGTCTGCTGGCTGCCATTAAAATCATTGTTGGGCCTATGGCCCGCAGACTGTGCCGCGCGTAAAAATGCATGCCCCGACTCTGTTTTCCACCTCAAGTCGCTCACCGATAGCGGACCATACCCGCTGTGGTGCGCATCGCTGCCACGCTCATTGCCTTCAGCCAGTAGGAAATAGGGTAATATGCCACGCCACCCCCAACCCGAATTACCTGCGGCTTCCCAGGCATCGTAGTCCTCGCCGTTACCTCGAATATAAACCATCCCATTGATGGAGCTGCTGCCGCCCAGGGTGCGTCCACGTGGCCAAAACAAGCGCCGCTTATGCAGGTGCTCCTGGGGTTCAGTGTAATGATGGAGGTTGTAGCCCTTACCCGATAATAACTTACCAATTCCCAGGGGCATGTGAATCAGTGGGCTACGATCTGGGGGGCCCGCCTCCAGCAGACATACCCGGTGTTGCTCATCAGAGCTTAACCGGTTGGCCAATACACAGCCGGCAGAGCCGGCACCTATGATCACATAATCAAACACCATTTGAGTGGACATTGGACCTCAGCACCTTTGCAGCTGGATTTCCAATGACGGTACACTCAACCTCAAAAATATACATAGACAAAAGGGACCAAGAGTGAAGGATTATGAATTCAGTGATAATAAAATCCTGCAAAGCTGGAACAATAATGCCAGTGAATGGATAAAGGTTATTGATAAGGCGGCAATCCCCAGCCGAGAGCTAATTACCAATAATGCTATTATCGAAGCTGTTTTGGCACACAATCCAACTAACGTGCTGGATGTCGGCTGCGGGGAAGGTTGGCTGGCCCGTACCCTGGCAGCAAAGGGTATCGAGGTATACGGCATTGATGGTGTGACAGAGCTGATCGCAGAGGCACAGCGACGCGCCGGGAACCACCAGCAATTTCAAACTCTCTGTTATGAGGACCTCTGTGCCGAAACTTTTTCACAGAGATTCGACTTGGTAGTGTGCAATTTTTCCCTGATCGGTGAAGCTGCCACAGAAAAACTCTTTCGGGAAGTAAGCGCCATCCTCAATCCTGGGGGGTGCCTGCTAATCCAGACATTACATCCCCTAATTTCCTGTGGTGATCAGGACTATGAAGATGGTTGGAGACCCGGCTCCTGGAAAGGCATCGATGGAGATTTCCAGGAGGCCGCCCCCTGGTATTTCCGCACCTTGGCAAGCTGGATCAAACTGTTTACCCAAAATGAGCTGATCCTGGATTCTCTCAAAGAGCCCCTTAACCCAACAACAGGCAAACCGGCCTCACTGCTACTGAGCGGCAGGCTGAATCCATCTCTTGACACTGGCCCAGATTAATAAATACGAATCACCAATTTCCGCGAAAAAAGTGACGTTAAAAGTTCAGTATAGAGTTTTGTTACGCCAAACATTCACTCTGGTTAAAAATTCTGACGGCTCTTAGGGGGCTGCCGGCCTCTGCCTCAAGATCAATTCTTCATCAGGCTTGGGGCAGTCATATCAAAAAAATAATAAAAAAACATTGGCGTCCGGCTACTCACAGCCACGACTGCTTGGACAAAAATGAAAAAGTGCCCAAATTCTGCGGCCTCCAGAGAAGTATCTGCCATTTTCAGACTGTCCAGTAAGTGAAGTTGCAAGAGCCGCCTAATTTCTACAAGAAAACGCTTTGATAGGGGTGTCCCATAATAAATTTAACGACCGCTCGCGGTCTCCTGAATGAGAAGTAACACCTCGGGGTAAACAGAATGGTACTCTGCAGTTTCAGAATCAGACAGAGCAAGACCTTACCAACGACCGTAGGACTGCTCTTGCTTCCTGCCTGCTGTATCTGCTCCGCTGACGACTTGTTTATCCCCGATTCCCAACAGGCTTTGAATACACAGTCCGGCAGCTTGTTTTTCTCCGACAGCGCCTTTGCCATGGATAACGCAGCCCTGTTCCAAGCTGCGGACTTTCTGCGCAACAACTCCATGAACAGTATGCAAAGGCGCCTCAATTACCAGTGGCTGAAAATGCACACCTATCCCAATGAGTTCCGTCCCACTACCGGCGGCAGAGCCCTATCCAAAATCCTGAAGATGGGCTGGGAAACCTACAAGCAACGCAACAGGCGCACGATACAAAACAGTCTGCTGCGCTATACCACCTCCAATCGGGGCAAAATAGGCAATTCCGTTGACTATGGAATCAGACTGTCCGACGACAAGTTCAAAATCTCATTTGAATACGAATTTTAATACAGACTGGCTCCCTAACTTTGCCCACCTCCAAGGTTTGTTAGAATCTCCGCCATCTGAAATTGGCGGAGACAGCCGTGAGCACTTCAAAGACCCCAGCCTCATTCCCTGAACTACCCATTGCCGGTGTCGGCCGACGCCTGGCGGCACTGATGTACGATCTGCTGATTCTGATGGGGCTGATGATGGTCTATGGCTTTATCGCTCTACCCGTCGCATCCGTGTTGGGAGGATTGAACTGCCAACCGGAAGCTATGGATTACAGCCCCTGTGTCGGCGGCCCGATTTACCAGCTGGGTGCGATCGCAGTAATTGTCGGATACTTTTTCTGGTCCTGGCGCGTGGCTGGCCAAACCGTTGGCATGCGCGCTTGGCGCCTGATAGTAGCCAACCCCAATGGCGTACAGCTCACCTGGCGCCAATGTATCCTGCGTGCAGTTGTGGCGCCGTTATCCCTGGCCTGCCTCGGCCTTGGCTACTTTTCAGCCTGGGCCAGGTCTGACAAAGCCAGCTGGCACGACCTGATTTCTGAATCCCAGGTGCGCCTACTGCCCAAAAAGAAAAAATAACCTACCTCAGCGGGCACGCTTGAGTAGAAGCCAGCCCGCACCGAAGCACAGGAGAATTGGTACCAGCACGGCGAGCAGTGGCGGAAAACCAAATACCAGCGAGGAGGGGCCGAGCATATCCTGCACGGTCTGAAAAACAATGCCCACAATGATGCCGGTGAAGACACGCAGGCCAGTAGTTACCTCACGCAATGGGCCAAAGATAAAGGAAATTGCCACCATCACCAGGCTGGCAATTGTGAGCGGCTGCAAAAGCTTCTTCCAGAACTGCAGCCAGTAGCGGCTGGAGTCCTCCCCCTTACGGTCAAGGAAACTGCCATAGGACCAGAGGTTCCGGGGAGACAAATCTGACGGAAGAGGCACTATCAGGGCAAACAACTCTGGAGAAATCTCAGCATTCCACTCGCTAGTCGGCACAAGTTCACTCTGAGTGCTCTCCGCCGAGAAGCTAGTGATGCGACTGTTTTCCAGCTGCCATTCGCCTCCCTCAAACTGCCCGCGCTCCGAGAATTCCACCCGCCGCAACTCTTGGTATTCACCAAAGTGGTATCGGGTTACCCCATAAAGTTCGCCGTCCGGCAGCGCCGCATTGAAGTGTACAAACTCGCCGCTGTCTTTCAGCCAGAGGCCACTCTCAAGACCTGTAGCCTCCAGTTCACCGAGGGCACGGGCCCTGTTGTTCTCAGCAATCACATTAGTTTTGGGAATTACAAATTCCGCCAACGCCAAACCAATAAGAATCAGCAGGACAATCGGCTTCATCACCGCCCAAGCGATACGCCCGATAGATACCCCAGCGGCACGCATAACGGTCAGCTCACTGGTCCCGGCCAGAGTACCCAGGCCAACCATACACCCCACCAATGCAGAAAAACCCAACTGCTCATATATCCGGGCAGGCAGTTTCCACAGTACATATTGTGCAGCCTCAGCAAAGCCATACCCATCCTTGAGCTCCCCCAGCTGATCAACAATGGCGAAAACAATGTCGAGGCCAAGGATAACAAGCAACACGGCGCCAACCGCCAAAGCAATGGTGCGGCCAATATAGAGATCCAACTTAAGCATTGGTCGCCCCTTTTATACCTTCAGGGCGCAACTTCGGTTTGCGCCGCCAGTTCCTCGCAACCAAAAGCAACAGCCCAAGCAGCAAGAATGGTGGGTGCACCAGCCAGATGACCGCTGGGTTAGCGATCTTGCCATCCTCAATAGCCCCACGGACTCCCTGTAATATGACCAGGTAAGTAATGTACAACAGCACTGCAGGGATCATTTTGGCAAAGCGACCCTGTCGAGGGTTTGTTCGGGATAGCGGCACGGCCAGCACCGCTACAACCAGCACCAGCGTCGGAAGGCTGAAGCGCCAGTACAGGAACGCTTTCTCCCTGGGATCGTCACTGTCCAGTAACTGAAGGGTAGTAGCCGACTCCATCCGGTCGCGCCAGCGATTGCGCAACTGCGGAGATTCGAGCAACACCTCATAGGTGGCGAACTCCATCTGTCTGTAGTCCCGCTGCCCTGGGACTCCCGCGTAGCGATAGCCGTCGCGCAGCACCAGGTAGCGTAAACCCGTTTCGGGATCGACTTGCTGCACCCCCTCCTTTGCACGAGTCACCACCTGGTGATTCGCTTCGGTCTCCTCTTCAGTAGCCCCCAACTCAGCCAGGAATACATCCTGCATGGTGGATTTATCCTCGCTGAGGGACTCCGCGTAATACACTGCACGGCCGCCACTGGTAGAGATAAATTTCTTTGGTACCAAGTGATCAAACTCATTGCGGGCCTTCTCTATGTTGAGCAAGTTGGTAGAGCGAGCCACACCCGCTGGAGAGAAATACAGACTCATGGAAGCCACAAATAGTGCCACCATCAGTGCCGGGGCCAGAGTGTAGACAAGCAGGCGCCAATCACTGAAACCGCACGCGTGCAGCACTGTCATTTCACTTTCTATATAGAGGCGCCCGTAGGCCAACAGGATTCCGACAAACAGGCCCAGCGGCAAAACCAACTCGAGGAAGCCCGGCAGGCGAAAGCCCATCAGGGAGAAAAGGATATTCGCCGAAATATCACCCGCGGCAGCCTCCGCAAGGTATTTCACAAATCGGCCACTCATCACCATTAAAAGTAGGACTGCGCTGACTGCCAGCGTGGCAAACAGCAGCTCGCGGCAGAGGTAGCGGAAAATAATCACAGGGCGAATGTATTCCTTGGTGACAGCGGTGTGACGAAATCTGGACTCAAAATGCACAAGTTTTCCACCAGGTACAGCAATCCAAAGGCGGGCGGGTTAAACTTGAGCGTCGCATTATCACTAAAAATTCTTGCTATGTCTCGGCCCTGAGCCATGCAATCTATTGTCTGATTTTAAGGAAAGCAAAAAATGCAGTTCTCCGCCAAGGTCCTGGATATCACCAAACAGCGCACAGCCTGCTCCATTATTTCGGCAGATGCCAAAAACAGCCTTACCATCAGTGGAAAAAGCCTCGATAAGCTCACCGGGGGGATGATTGGCAAAATCCTAAAGCGCGGCGACCTCGGCACCAAGCCAGGAAGCACTCAAATGATTGACTTGGTCGAAGGCCCTAGCGATCGTGTTTTGGTCGTTCGTGCCGGCAAAGGTTCGCTCAAACAGGCGGAATTCCGAAAACTGGCCATGACCAGCGCAAGTGCGGTAAAAAAATTCAAGGATGCCGCCAGCTACCTATGCGAATTGGATGTTAAAGATGCGGACAAAGCTTGGCAGGCCCAACAAATTGCTTTGGCCGCCGGACTTGCCTCCTACCGCTTCACCCAGTGTCAGTCCGATGCAAAGCCCTACGCCCTGGCAAAATTTATCCTGCATGCCATTGAACGCAAGCAAGTTAAAGCTATTCAGAGCGGCCTGAATATTGGTGCAGCCCAGGCTGTGGGCAGCAATGTTGCCAGAAAACTGGGAGACCTGCCGGGCAATATCTGCACCCCCAGCTACCTGGCGAACGAGGCCCGCGCACTGGCTAAAAAACATGCAAAGCTCAGCACTACGATCCTCGATGAGAAAAAGATGAATTCATTGGGCATGGGCGCCCTACTGAGCGTAGCCAAGGGCAGTGACCAGCCACCTGCATTAATCGCCATGAACTACAAAGGCGGCAAGACCAGCGAGAAACCTATTGTACTGGTCGGCAAGGGTATCACCTTCGACAGTGGCGGCATCAGCATCAAGCCCGGCCTGGCCATGGATGAAATGAAATACGATATGGGCGGTGCCGCCAGTGTCTTTGGTGTGATGAACGCCCTGCTGGAACTTCAGCCTTCTATCAATGTGATTGGCATGGTAGCCGCAGCGGAGAATATGCCCAGCGGCCGCGCCAGCAAGCCAGGTGATATCGTGACTTCAATGTCCGGCAAAACCATTGAGATACTCAATACCGATGCCGAAGGACGCCTGGTACTCTGCGACGCGCTTACCTATGCCGGAAAGTACAAGCCCCGCGCAGTTATTGATATCGCCACCCTGACCGGTGCCTGTGTCATCGCCCTTGGGCACCATGCCACCGGCCTTTACGCTAACAATGAGGCACTCGCCCAGGAACTGATTAAAGCCGGCGAAACCACCGGCGATCGCGCCTGGCAGATGCCCCTTTGGGACGAATACCAGCCCTCTCTGGACTCCAACTTCGCCGATATGCAAAACATTGGGGGGCGCGAGGCAGGCTCAGTAACCGCGGCCTGCTTCCTGGCGCGTTTTACCAAGGATTACCATTGGGCGCATATGGATATCGCTGGCAGTGCTTGGAAATCTGGCGCCGCTAAGGGTGCCACTGGTCGTCCGGTTCCACTACTAGTGGAATACTTGCTAGGAAAATAACCGGCGAAAGCGCACAATAGCTGCCCGCTGTACCGCGGGCGGCTGGCGAGGCGGCCCTTTTCAGGCCGCCATCCTGACAGAAGCAAGAATTTCACCGGCACTCCCCGATGACTCGAATCGATTTTTACATCCTCTCCTCTGACCAGCCCTTACAAGCAGATATTTTCGCCTGTCGGCTGGCGGAAAAGGCCTATCGCACAGGTTTGCGCGTCCTACTTGCGGTAGATAACCCAGAGCGCACCGGGCAGATCGACCAATTGCTATGGACCTTCCGCGAAGATAGCTTCCTCCCGCACGCCCCCCAAAGCGAAGGGCAGCAAGCAGCCATAGAGATTAACAGTGGCGAAGATCCGGGAGCACACCATGGACTCCTGATTAACTTGTGTAGCAAAGTACCCAGCTGGTTCAGTCGTTTCGATCGCCTTGCCGAGATTGTTGTGCAGCAACCGGATGCCTTACAACGCTCACGATCGCGATTTGGTCACTTCCGTGATCGCGGATATCCGTTACAATCCCATAAGATCAACCAGAACATGTAATCACTCACTACGCCATGTCCGGTCGAAAGAACAAACACAAGCAGCGCGGACAACAACGCAAGCAGCCCAGCGAATTGCTCGACGAGCTCAATTCACTACACGACCTCCTCAACAATGACGACCTGGATGAAATCCCACTGCTCAACCAGGTGGCGAAGCCCAGTGGCCAACGAACTCAGCAGCCATCCATCCTCGAGGAAGTCCCCACGCTGTCTGCAGAACCGATAGTCGACTCTTTACCTGAGGCCCCAGCCGCACCTCAGCCGCTACCGGTAACAGAAAAAAAAGAAAAGCCCTTGGACGAAGCAGACCTTCCCATCCTGTTCTCTCCACTCGAGGATCAGACACCCCAAGAGAACCAGGTCCAACTTGCTGAGTCTGATTTGGCACTGCTGCGGCCACTGCAGGAGTTGCCCACTAAAGAAATGACTTCCACTGCCCCCCTCTCCCCCACAGAAAATGCAAACCTGGAAGCAGGGGCAGAACCCGCCAGACAAACCCCTCCCATTGAAGAACCGGTACAAGAGAACAGCGTACCAGTGGCGGACAATCCCTTCCTCCCGGCCCATATCCGCGCACGCCTCACTGGTGGCAAGATTCCCCCAGGGGAAAACCAGGAAGCCCCAAAGCCAGAGCCAATTAATACAAACCGCACAGGCACCCGAACCCAAGCCCTGGTAATGGCTCAGGCCATGGCAGAGCGGGAGGGCCCAGCAGATAAACTAGAGCCCTCGGAGAAGGAGCGCCAACGTCAGGCGCTTATTGAACAACTGGTGGCACAGCAACTGCCAGAGCTGGAGCGCCAACTGCGAACCCAGATCGAAAAAGTCGTCGACGAGCTGGGAGTCTGGGACTAATAATCATTAAAGGCGAAACCTGCCTTTTGCCCACCAGACCCCCAGCGGTATAATTCCCGCCTTTTCCGCGCAGCCCGAGCAAGCACCAGACTATCCTGAGCCAAAACGCTGTGCACGCAGTCAGTTAAATACAAGGTTTCCCGCCCGCATGGACAAGACATACCAGCCCAACGCCATCGAACAGCAGTGGTACAAAACCTGGGAGGAGAACGGCTACTTCAAGCCTTCCGGGGATACTGAGGCCAAGCCCTACAGCATTATGATCCCGCCGCCGAACGTCACCGGCAGCCTGCATATGGGCCACGGTTTCCAGGAGTCCATCATGGACGCCCTGATTCGCTACCACCGCATGCAGGGAGACAACACCCTGTGGCAAGTGGGCACCGACCATGCCGGTATCGCCACCCAGATGGTGGTAGAGCGCCTGCTGGGCGCCGAAGGCGTATCCCGCCACGACCTGGGCCGCGACAAGTTTATTGAGAAGGTCTGGGAGTGGAAGGAAGAGTCCGGCGGCACCATTACCCGCCAGCTGCGCCGCCTGGGCGCCAGCCCCGACTGGTCCCGCGAACGCTTCACCATGGACGACGGCTTCTACAAAGCGGTGCAGGAAGTCTTTATCAAACTGTATGAAGACGGCCTGATTTATCGCGGCAAGCGCCTGGTGAACTGGGACCCGAAATTCCACACTGCGATCTCAGACCTGGAAGTATTAAACGAAGAAAAGCAGGGTCACCTGTGGCACTTCCGCTACCCGCTCTCCGACGGCTCCGGCCACTTGGTAGTTGCCACTACCCGCCCGGAGACCATGCTCGGCGATACCGCCGTAGCCGTACACCCGGAAGACGAGCGCTACCAGCACCTGATTGGCAAGACCATCAAGTTGCCCCTGGCGGATCGCGAAATTCCGATTATTGCCGACGAATACGTCGATCGTGAATTCGGCACTGGCTGTGTAAAAATCACCCCAGCCCACGACTTCAACGACTACGAGATGGGCCAGCGCCACAACCTCGAGATGATCAACATCCTCGATGCCGACGCCCACCTGAACGACGCAGTGCCGGAAAAATACCGAGGCATGGAGCGCTTTGCCGCGCGCACCCAGATTGTCGACGACCTGGACGCCCTCGGCCTGCTGGAAAAAGTAGAGCCCCACACCCTCAAGGTACCTCACGGAGACCGCTCCGGCGCCGTGATCGAGCCCTGGCTCACCGATCAGTGGTACGTAAAAACCCAGCCCCTGGCCGATGAAGCCATCGCCGCCGTTGAAGATGGCCGCGTTGAGTTCGTGCCGAAAAACTACGAAAACATGTACTTCTCCTGGATGCGCGATATCCAGGACTGGTGTATTTCCCGCCAGCTGTGGTGGGGCCACCGCATCCCCGCCTGGTACGACAACGAAGGCAATGTCTACGTTGGCCGCAGCGAAGAGGCAGTGCGCGAGAAGCACAACCTGGGCGCCGATATCAGCCTGCGCCAGGACGACGACGTACTCGACACCTGGTTCTCTTCCGGCCTCTGGACCTTCGGCACCCTGGGCTGGCCAGAAGATACCGAAGAATTGAAAGCCTTCCACCCCAGCTCCGTACTGGTCACCGGCTTCGATATTATTTTCTTCTGGGTTGCACGCATGATGATGCTGACCCTCTACTTCAAAAAGGAAGTACCGTTTAACACCGTGTACGTACACGGCCTGGTGCGCGACAACCACGGCCAGAAGATGT
Organism: Microbulbifer epialgicus; assembly: GCF_041447265.1. NCBI lineage: Bacteria > Pseudomonadati > Pseudomonadota > Gammaproteobacteria > Cellvibrionales > Microbulbiferaceae > Microbulbifer > Microbulbifer epialgicus. Next base: position 4,555 of record NZ_JBGMEK010000075.1, on the reverse strand, counting down.
CCAAATCCAAGGGCAACGTAATCGATCCTATCGACCTGATCGACGGTATCGACCTGGAGAGCCTGGTAGAGAAGCGCACCTCCGGCATGATGGTGCCGCACCTGCGCGAGAAGATCGAAAAGCAAACCCGCAAGGACTTCCCCGAAGGTTTCTCTGCTTTTGGTACCGATGCCCTGCGCTACACCTACTACTCACTGGCATCCACCGGCCGCGACATCAAGTTTGATGTGGGCCGTATCGAAGGCTTCCGCAATTTCTGTAACAAGATCTGGAATGCCTCCCGCTACGTTCTACAAAACTGTGAAGGGCAGGACTGTGGCCAGGACAACAGTAGCGACTATGAACTGACCATCGCCGACCGCTGGATTATTTCCCAGCTGCAGCGCACCGAAATCACCGTGCGCGAAGCCATGGACACCTACCGCTTCGACCTCGCCTCCCAGGCCCTGTACGACTTTATCTGGAGTGAGTACTGCAGCTGGTACCTGGAACTGTCCAAACCGGTACTGTGGGATGACAACGCCTCCGACGCAGTGAAGAAAGGTACCCGCCGCACCCTGATCCGCGTACTGGAAACCATTTTGCGTCTGGCCCACCCGCTGATGCCGTTTATCACTGAAGAAATCTGGCAGCGCGTAAAAACCCTCGCCGGCTCCAACGGTGACACCATTATGCTGCAGCAGTACCCGGAAGCCGATAACAGCAAGATCGACGAAGAAGCGGAAGCGGCTGTTGCCTGGTTGAAGCAGGTAACTGACGGCATCCGTAATATCCGTGGTGAAATGAAGATCGCAGAGAAAAAGAATATTCCTCTCTTCTTCAAAAATGGCTCTCCGAGAGATCAAGAACTACTAGAGCAGTCTCGCAATCTTCTAATCAAACTGTCGAACCTTGAGGGGATAACCTGGCTGGAAAGCGGCGAATCCGCACCCGCTTCCGCTACCGCCCTGGTAGGTGAACTAGAGCTGCTAGTACCCATGGCCGGCCTGATCGACATTAAAGCCGAGAGCGCCCGTCTACAAAAAGAGATTGATAAACTTTCCAAAGAACTCGCACGAGTTGAAGGCAAACTCAACAATCCCAAGTTTGTGGACAAAGCCCCCGAAGCCGTTGTTGCCAAGGAGAAGGACAAGCTTGCAGAAATGAAAGGTGCCCAAGAGCGTCTGCAACAGCAACTTGAGGAAATCAGTAACCTTTAATGGTTCTGGTAATCCGCTCCAATAAAGAGCGGATCTGATTTAAAAAAGGGGGCTCTGCCCCCTTTTTTTTGATATAAATCAAGCAACCCCCTTCTTGCCCTAGTGCCTTTCGATTTTCTATCAACTTCAGAACCCGAGTATGTGCGCAATATACCTGCATCACTTATGGGTTTATCAGCTCCAAAATCAGCTTAACCGAAGCGGTATACACCTAAAGCGCGCTGAAACGCTTCAAGCACAGCTCCATTTTTCAACCCACCTAAGTACCTCATAAGAAATCAACATGATATTTGATTGGTTTGACTGTTATTTTTTTTAAAGATTTTGATTGATTGAAAACTCCAGGCATAAAAGTGAGCTGGAGAAAGTCTATTAATTGGGGATGGAGGACGAAGTGATCTTTTTTGCACTTGGAACAAGAGTTCGGGCTTATAGGTAATTTATTGATTCCTCAAGGTACTTACGCACTTCTTCGTTAGATTGATTCCAGGATGACAATCATGGTAATAGTGGTAAGAATGATTACTATATAAATGTTATCTGTCCGTAGGTAAAGAATGAGAAGAACTCGAAAAAAGCCAGTAGACCTCTATGGTGAGATTGATTCAAACTTGCTCAGTTGTAGGATTACCTCCTTTTTAATGGGGCCCCTTGCACTGATTACTCTCGCATCCACGTTACTTGCTGGAATGGGATTCGATACCTTAATTCTTGCATTGGCAGCGCTAATCTTCTCTCAGGCGATAAGAGGCATTGTTAAACTACGTAGGTTAAAGAAGAAATTGCAGGAAGATCCCCAGTCAGTGAGGCATACTGATATTCTGGCTGCACCAAGCTTTAAAGGGTTGTATTGGTTTATTCGCTAGTACACAGAGAACAAGCGTAGGCACGCCGAAAAAATTGGCGCTGCCCTTCAATTTTACTCGTGCTACGAGCGTTAACTACATAAGGGAAAGTAATGAGCATTCGAGGAGTATTAATCCGGTTCGCTTTAACTTATATAACACTGATTTTCATCGTAGGATTTACACTTAACTATTTTGGCCTTAGCAGTAGTAGCGGCGTAAATATCGGAATATTATTAGGCACGATATTTTGGGTATGTTCTTCTTTTGCTAATAAGAATCGTCGCTATTTCAATAAAAGTGAAAAAATCAGGGTAGTGATTGGCCTCATCACAATTAACATGCTTATTCAAGCTATTTTCGGAGCTATCGCACTTTCCGAATCTGGTCATGAAGTAAGCGGTTCAGTTCTTTTGTTCTCAGTTGCGATTATCGGAGCTATTCATGCAGTCGCTATCTATTTCTTCGTAGGGTTTGCGAAAAAAACACTAATTAAGCAAGGCATCATAGAGAGTTAAGAAGACCAGCCAGAGGGACGCCAAAACCGCCGTTTCGCTTTGGTTTTGCCTCCCTGCTGGCAACGTTAGCTGACTAAAGTATGGAATATATAACATATCGAATTATAGATCCTAGAGATGGTGTACCTGTATATGTAGGCCAGACTGAAGACTTTAAAAAGAGGAAAAAGCAACATATACGTAGAGCTAAAAGGTCTTTACCCAAAACTAAAACATTCGATATTAAAGTTTATTTAGTTCTTCTATATTCTGAAGGCTGTGATCCCGAATTCGAGATTGTGGATATTAAGCCTACAGAGGATGAATCACTCGAATCTGAGGAAAGCTGGGTGAGAAAAACTGTGGAGTCGGGTTTTCCTGTACTTAATCGGTGGAAGGCGCACAGGTCAATAGTCAAAGAGCGGTTCACAAGCAATGAATTCAAGCAGTACTTCTGTGCAAGATTTCCAGCTAACAAGGTTATCAATTATGCGCCTTCGGCGCCGGGCGCAGTAAATCTGCGCCGTTTATAACGGCGTTAACGCTCTTATTAACACGCCCCGTGGACTGGACGCGCCAACGCGCGCCCTTGCTCAGGGCGCTCCGTAATCTCAACCAACGCCATCTCCCAACACCCTCTCCTTTTGGACACGTCTATAGATTTCCTCACGGTGAACAGGTAGAGATTTGGGGGCACGTATGCCTATCTTTACCTGATTACCCTTAACTTCCAATACCGTAATTGAGACGTTCGCTCCAATCCGTAAGTTTTCACCCGTACGGCGCTTTAAGATCAACATAATTGCTTCCTATGAATACTCAAACCATGCGTAGACCTCCCTTAATGGAAGGATTTGAAAGTAACTTTTAAGGAAAGCGAGGTGGGGCGCGAGAACGGTAGGCATAGAGGTAGAAAAGGCAGACGCAACGCTTCCAGAGCCAGGGGACACACCCCAAACTACTGAATGGACTCCACTTTATTGAAGACGAGCGGGTTTCTAGCGTATGATCCATATAGCCATTTTGATAGGTCGATTATCAATTTGGTTAGCTGGCCCATGGTGTTCCACCACCTTGGGTCAGCGCCTTTTACTTACTTTTACGTCACGCTACCGTTCTCCTTTGAGGGAATGGTTTTTAGGAAACTCTTGATTCTCTCGAATCTCTTTGGTCACCGGCCTTTAGAAGGCTGTTCAATGACGACTCAAATACCGATAAATATCCACCGATTTTACGCAGCTTTGACACTAAAACAAACTGAATAAAATCTAATAAGATTATTTTTGTGCCTATATTTTGAGTATTCACAAATTGAGAATCTTAGTTGCATATAAGAATAACCGTTAAGATTGGAAATCTTCCCCGCAACTCAGTTTGGAATCCAGAAACAATAGATCATCCCTAGCTGTTTTTTTTGCTGATTTTATATACACCTTGTTGCTTTTCTATGCTCTCCATTTCGAAGATCAAGAGCATCCGTACATATCCACAGCAAAAATAATGTTAACTTATTAATTTTGAATAATTTGCGCCTGTGATCAAAAGCAACAATATATCCACTAGAGTAATTCTCCACCGATGCAGGCTAACATGCTGATTTATATGTTATTTCTGGTTAGAGAAGTTTTTTCCTCTTGAGATATATTGACTGGTGATATAATACGGCTGCTTTTGAATACACTGTTATTAACCCGGTGGCTCTATAGTTCTGTATAATACCCAAATGGATATTATTGATGCAAGAAAATTACCCGCTTCCGCGCAGGAAGAGAAACGCCGAACTGCCGTAAAGCTTTGGAAGAAATCAGAGTCTATAGCAGAAATTGCACGGACACTGGATGTCTCCAGTCGAGCAGTACAAAATTGGATCAATGCTTATAGAGCTGGGGGCTTCAAAGCATTGGCCGCTAAAAAGCGCGGCTATCCAGAAGGTATGAACCGCAGGTTAACGGCAGAGCAAGAAAGAAAGCTTCAAAAACAAATCGCAGATGAGCATCCAGATCAGCTCAAGCTT
>NZ_JBGMEK010000074.1:0-20061 GCF_041447265.1 Microbulbifer epialgicus | reverse complement strand
AAACTTCCTCAAAGGCACAGTGGGTGATGCGATAAATCTCCTCATGGCTGCGTGTGCCTGGAATTTGAGAAAATGGATGATCAGGGCGCTGGAGGCGTTTTTTTGTGCCCTAAAAAATCGTTTTCACCTATTTTTATGATCTCAAATCCGTTCCGGCTAATAATGCGGATATTTTACTTACGTTTTGGAAGGTGGATTTAGTCCGAATCGCCCCGTAAACCCTCATTACACCGTGCTGGAGGCAAGTGATTGGTTTTTTTTCAGGGCCGACTAGATAATAATTCTTTTAAGTGGCGTTAGAGTTGAGCTGTGGCGTATAGCTGGAATGAATATCTAAATCTATGTTCGGGTATCTACAGAGCTTCAGGCTATCTTGAAAGTGAGAAAGCCTGAGTCTGTTGGTACTTATCTATATATCCAGAATATCTACCCTCCCCAAGTATGAAAAATAAATTTCTCATCTGATTCCACTGACCTTCATAGGCTCAGTTATCAAAAATATTGGTTCGGAAAGGGTTTTAGAATTATTAATGCAAGGCCTGATATTGAGCTTGCAGAGGATCTAAGTGAGTCCAGTTAGGTTCGTCCCGGCACTGTAAGGCAGTGCCGCTCCATAGCAAATGGTTAGAATATAATTAGCCCCGCTTTGTACTAATTGTTATCAACCTTTGGGCTAGCCCATAGCAAAAATTCCTGGTTGCCGTCGCCACCCTTAATTGGACTATCTATATATTCTTTTACTTCAAGACCCAACTCATTACATAAACTGGTGATTCGCTCACGAACCTGTGGAAAGAGTTTAGCATTTCGCACCAAGCCGCCTTTACCAATACCCTCTGGGCCAACCTCAAATTGCGGTTTAACCAGGGTTAACAATTGACCGTTGAATTTTAGTAGGGCAGGTAATTGCGGCAATATTAGAGCCTGGGAAATAAAAGAGACGTCCATTACGATGGCATCAAAGCCATTGTCCGCATAGGGGGCGAGTTGGGAAGCCTCCAGGTGGCGCGCGTTAATGCCCTCGAACAGATGCATACGTGCATCGTCGAGTAGTTTTTGCGCCAGCTGATCTCGCCCAACATCCACTCCTACTACCGAGGCTGCGCCCCTCTGTAGTAAGCAGTCACTAAAACCACCGGTAGAGCAGCCGATGTCCAAGGCGTGCCAACCCTCTGGGGTCAGGCCAGTGTGATCGAGGATTGCGGCCAGCTTCAAACCGGCGCGGGAGACGTATTGGTCTTCTGGGAGTAGCGTAACTTCAAGGGCGCAAGCATCACTGACGGATTGTCCGGCTTTGCGGGCTGGCTCCATGGGGCCCCCCTCAGACAGCATGACCCTGCCGGCTTCGACCAGCTTTTTGGCATGTGTGCGGGAATTTGCGAGTTTTCTCTTTACTAACAGTTGGTCTAACCGGGTCATATTTTGCAATGCAATCCTGTCAATATGGTTAAGAATACAGTGGTCATGCTAACCTCTGGCTCCCATAGGTAGAAGTGTGGCCCCACATTTTGTAGGGCTAATCTTTAGGTAGGAGGATGTCAGTCGATGGCAAAAAGCGTTTTGGATAAGTTCAAGATTCGCAAAGGAAAGGTATTTGAAGCGCCTCTAGAAGGGGCCTTTGGGCGCCTGGTGACACCTTTCGAAGAGTTTATCCATCGACAAAGCAGCAGTGGTATTTTGTTGATGCTATCTGCATTGGCGGCTCTGATTATTGCTAATTCCCCCCTGGAAGATGCATACAAGCACCTGCTGCATATGCCAATCAGCCTAAGTGCTGGAGATTGGGAATTTTCCCTATCCCTGCATCACTGGATCAATGATGGCCTGATGGCGATCTTCTTTTTCCTGGTTGGCTTGGAATTAAAGCGCGAATTTATGGTTGGGGAGCTGTCCGATTTGCGCCAAGCGGTATTGCCTGTGATGGCAGCTATTGGTGGTATGGTGGTTCCGGCCCTGATTTATGGCGCCTTTAATGCTGGCGGTGAGGCAGAGCGTGGCTGGGGTATCCCAATGGCCACAGATATTGCTTTTGCCGTGGGTTGTATTGCTTTGCTGGGTAACCGGGTGCCCCGTGCGGTGGTGACTTTCCTGGTGGCCCTGGCCATAGTGGATGACCTCGGTGCCATCTTGGTAATAGCGATCTGGTATACCGAACAGGTGAACCTGACAGCTTTGATTGCTTCGGGTTGCCTGGTAGTCATTATGTGGTTGTTAAAGGCCGCTGGTGTGCGTAGGTCCCCGGCCTATGTTTTTGTCGGCGTTTTGCTCTGGTATGAACTTTACCTAGCCGGTGTTCACGCGACCATTGCCGGCGTGATTACCGCCATGGCATTACCCGCCAAGCCCAAGTATGACCCAGTGGCGTTTAGTACTTTCGTAAAAGATATTATTCGCAGCTTTGACCGATGCTTCCGCCCTGGGGATAAAATTATTGCCAACGATGCCCTGCGTGCACGAGTCATGGCCCTGGGTAATGGTGTAAACCTGGCGCAGTCTCCCTTGCAGCGTATGGAAACCCGCCTACATATCCCGGTGGGTTTCCTGGTGATCCCAATCTTCGCCCTGGCTAATGCCGGGATTCCGTTTGACAGCTTTACCAGCTCCACAGCGGTGTTTAATCCGGTAACTCTTGGGGTTATTGGCGGCCTGGTTTTCGGAAAACTGATTGGTATTGTGGGCGCGACATGGATCGGCTGGAAATTGGGCTGGGGCAAGCTGCCCAAGGCGGCCAATTTCCAGCATATTGTTGGGGTGGCGCTGCTCGGCGGTATCGGTTTTACCATGTCGATCTTTATTGCTGAGCTGGCATTTAGCACCCAGAGTGATCTGCTAATCCAGGCCAAGGCTGGTATCCTGCTGGCTTCGGTAATCGCCGGTATCGCTGGCTTCATTGTGTTACGCAATGCGCCAGTGTCTGAAGAGTTTGAAGGCGAGCCTCTAGAAACAGAGACTGGGGAGCACCCAACAGAAGAGGGGGTTGTCAGCGAACCTTCGAGTAAACAGGGTTAAGTGCGTTTAGGCTCTCAGCCAGTTGGGCCCCGCTATTCCGATGGGGCCCATACTCCCCCGGCATTAATTCATCACAAAATCACTATCTGAATGGAATGGATCGAGCGAGAAACAATAATGATACGAGCGAATAAAGTGGTTTGCCTGCTAACTGCGCTGGCTGTACCGCTCCTATTTGGCGCCTGTGAAGGAAAAAGCGCAGGTAAGGCTATGATGGAGGCACCGTCAAAAGTTGTTGAGGCAAAACAAGCTCAGGCTGTTAAAGCGGAGAAAGACAAAATGCCAATGGATGGTGTGGCCAGGGAGTATGTTTCTTTGGTATTGGAGCTGGGTAACCACGATAAGAGCTATGTGGATGCCTATTACGGGCCGGCTGAATGGCGCGAGCAGGCAGGGCAGAGCAGTGCAAGTCCTGCACAAATAGCGCAGCGGGGTAAAAGGCTATTGGGGCAGCTACCGGCAGGGGCGGCTGCGGACGGTTCTCTCGATGCCCTTCGCCTCCACTATTTGAGAACCCAACTGGGTGCCCTGGTAGTCCACGCGCAAAGACTCGCAGGTGAAAGTCAGCGCAGCTTTGCCAAGGAGGCCCGCTCACTTTATGACACCGAGCCTCCCAAGCAGGACTTTGCCAGCTTCGAACCGCTTCTTCTGGAGCTGGCAGAGCTACTGCCGGGGAAAGAGCCTTTGAGTGAGCGTGTGCAGGGATTTCGCATGGAATTCGAGATCCCTGTGGATAAGCTCCAGGCTGTCTTTGATGCGGCCATTGAGGCCTGCCGTCAGCGCACTAAGCAATATATTCCACTGCCGGATAATGAAAGCTTTGTGCTGGAGTATGTCAGTGACAAGCCCTGGAGCGGTTACAACTGGTACCAGGGCGGCTCCCATAGTCTGATCCAGGTGAACCGGGGCCTGCCGATTACTATTGATCGGGCTATCGATCTGGGCTGCCACGAGGGATATCCCGGCCATCATACCTACAATGTGCTTTTGGAGCAGTCTCTGGTGAAAGAGCGCGGTTGGGTTGAGTACAGTGTCTACCCCCTGTTCAGTCCACAGTCCCTGATTGCCGAGGGTAGCGCCAATTACGGTATTGACTTGGCGTTTCCTGGAGAGGAAAAGACCCGTTTCGAGAGAGAGGCACTCTATCCGCTTGCGGGACTGGACCCGTCCAAGGCTGAGAAATACGATCGTGTTATGGCGCTGGTGGACAAGTTGAGCTTTGCCGGTAATGAAATTGCGCGCCAATATATCGATGGTGAGATTGATGGCGATCAGGTGCCCGCATTGTTTGAGAAATACACTCTGATGAGCCCCGCTAAAGCTAGACAGCGCAAGGATTTTGTAGATGCCTATGGTGCATATGTCATCAATTACAATTGGGGCAAGAAGCTGATTGCTGATTATGTGGAGCAAGGTACAAACAATGCTGACGAACGCTGGCAGCGTTTTGCCAAGCTGCTGTCTTCACCACGCCTGCCTTCTTCTCTGGACTGGTAGGGGCGAAATATGCTGAGAGCGGCTATGAGGGATTATCTTTTGTCGCGGCCAGAGGCCATTGAGGACTTCCCCTTTGGACCGGATGTGGCCGTATTTAAAATCAAGGGGCGTATGTTCGCCACTTTAAGCCGCTACAAGGGCGTGAATGCCTCCAACTTGAAATGTGATCCGGATGAGGCTCAGGCACTAAGGGATATCTTCTCAGGCGTATTACCGGGATACCATATGAACAAGAAACACTGGAATACGGTGTTACTGGATGGCACAGTGCCGGATTATGAAATCGAGAGAATGGCGGATCGCTCCTACGGGCTGGTGGTAAAGGGCCTGCGTAAGATTGAGCGGCAATCCCTTGAACTGGCCTACGGCGTGGATACGCTGTATCGCTAGAAAAATCAGCAAATTACCAAGACGTGACTCAGGAGAGTTTGTGAACGAATTTATTGTCGATGTAACGGCAGAGAACGCCCAGCAGGTATTAATCGAGGGCTCCATGAGCCGCCCGGTGGTGGTGGATTTTTGGGCAGATTGGAGTGAGCCCTGTAAGCAACTGATACCGGTATTGGAAAAGCTGGCCAACGAATATGACGGTCAGTTCCTGCTAGCCAAGGTTAATGCGGATACCGAGCAGATGATTGCGGGCCAGTTGGGTGTACGCAGTCTGCCGACGGTAATGCTGCTTAAAGAGGGGCAGCCAGTGGATGGATTTGCCGGAGTGCAGACGGAGAGTCAGATCCGTGAAATGCTCGATAAATATCTGCCCAAACCCTGGGATATCAAGCTGCAGCAGGCCCAGGCGCTGATTGGGGAAAGCAAGGTGGACGAAGCTCTGCCGCTTTTGCGCCAAGCCTACTTAGAATCTTCCGAGCGTGCAGATATTGCCAAGCAGCTGGCGGCGGTACTACTCGCCCAAAATCGTGCGCAGGAGGCGGAAACCGTACTTGGCCAAATCCTGTTGGCCGATCAGGATGCCGAGTACCAGCGGTTGATGGCACAACTGGAGTTGAAGCAGCAGGCGGCGGATACTCCGGAAATCCAAGCCCTACAGAAATCCCTGGAGCAGAACCCCCTGGACTATGATTCCGCATACAAACTGGCAGTGCAGTACAGCCAAGCCAATCGTCATCAGGAGGCCCTGGAATTATTGCTGGATATCCTGCGTAAGGATATGAATTTCGCTGATGGCGCCGCTAAGCAGACGTTTCTTGATATTGTAAAAAGCCTTGGCACCGGCGACCCCATTGCCACTCAGTACCAACGTAAACTGATGACTTTGTTGTTTTGATGTTTGCGAATTGATATCGGTATTCAGTACACACCGAAAGGGGCCTTCGCGGCCTCTTTTATTTATCGACCTCTCCATAGTGAATCACCACCATGTACAAGTTTTGCGTCTATATTCCCGAGTCCCATCTCGAAGAGGTGAAACAGGCGATGTTCAGCGCTGGTGCCGGGCGCATCGGCGATTACGACAGCTGTTGCTGGCAGGTATTGGGTACCGGCCAGTTCCGACCGCTGCCGGGCAGCCAGCCGTTTATTGGAGAGTCCGGGCAGGTGGAGCAGGTAGCGGAATATCGCGTAGAAATGGTGTGCGCGGATGAGTGTGTGGATGTTGTGCTGGAAGCCATGTTCGGGGCCCACCCCTATGAAGAGCCCGCGTTTGATTTATGGCGGCTAGATGAGCGCTGTAGCCCAGTGAGTACACAAGGTGTGCGTGCTTAGAGGTTATCCAGGACATGTTGGCGAGTTCGGCTTTTTTCTTGAAGTGCTTCCACCTCTTTCAGGAGTTGGGAAATCCGCTTGTCAGCCCCGCTCTTATCTTGCCGTTGCGTTGCCGGGGGCTGCTGTGCCTCCCCACTCTTGGAGACCTGGGTAGCGGGTACTGTATTTAAGGGTTTTACCCGGTGGATACGCACAGAGGTATGTAGCCCTTCAGGTACAGAATCTGAGAAATGCCAGTTTCCCTCGCCGTCTTGCCAGGTAAACACCTCAGTAGTGGGCTCTATTCCCTGTTTTTCTGGCAGTAGCCTATTGGATTTGATGAGATTTTCGAACTGCTCAGCGGACTTTTGTGACGTGGCGTTGAAGGTTTGCAGGGCGCGTTGTCCCTGTTGGCGGGCATTTTCCAAGGCCTGCTGATCTGGCAGCCAGCTCTTTGGGGAAATTATTGGCTCGCCTCCTGGTCCCGGCAGGATCATGGGCAAGCCAACCCCTACCAATAGTAGGATTCCGAGCATATAAGCGTATTTCATTTGAACATCCTTTTATTGCCCAGTGGGCGGAGAGGAAAACACTTCCTCTCTCGGGATACGCTGTGCACACCTCCCTGTAAGTTCGCTATTGGCATCCATGCCTCGACCAGTCACGAAGAGGAGTGCACCGTACTTTTGTCCGATGCGAATCCACTAATTACAGTTTGAGTTTTCGTGAAATCACGCCGCGGTGTAGTTGGTACCGGCCCTGTTTGCTGTCCTCAAAATAATGTTTGAGTGTTTTGTGCATGATTGGGAAAGCGATTTCCGGCCAGGGAACATCCTCTTCACGAAACAATTCTACCTCCAAGGATTCGGGCCCTGGCGCAAAATTAGTATCTGTCAGCTCACCGCGATACATTAGGTAGACTTGGTTAATATAGGGGATGTCGTACACCGAATAGAGTCCGTCAACACGAATGCTGGCGCGTGCCTCTTCCCATGACTCCCGTAGAGCACCTTCTTCACTGCTTTCGCCATTCTCCATAAAACCTGCGGGTAGGGTCCAAAGGCCCTGGCGTGGTTCTATGGCGCGTTTGCACAGCATGACCCGGTCATTCAGGTAGGGCAGTACACCGACAATGACGCGAGGGTTGATGTAGTGAATGGCGCCACAATTGCTGCATAAGTGGCGCGGGCGGTCGTCGCCCTTGGGAATGGAAAACGTGACGGCATTACTACCGCATTGGCTGCAAAATTTCATGGCGTCAGTATACCTATGCAAGATTTGAGCGCCAGCTCCCCGACTTTTGACGCCTATAGTTGTTATTAGACGTTGATGTACTTAAGGCGGTGTCTGCTCTGCCATGGCGCGTTTTTTATTTATTGGGCTTGTGCTGTCTGTCTTGTCTGCCTGTGGCGGTAAAGACGATCAGCCAAAGGCGCCACCGCCGCCTCCGGTAGAGGTACTGGTAGTGCGTGAGCAGCCCGTCATTCCCCGCTTTGAGTTTGTCGGTCGAGTTGAAGCCACTGATGAGTATAAAGTGCGTCCCCGCGTACAGGGTTATATTCAGAGCCGTAACTTCAGGGAAGGGGAAACCGTCGAAAAAGGCCAGTTGCTTTTCGAAATTGATCCGCGTCCATTTATTGCCGAATTGGATAACCAGAGCGCAAACCTGGAGCGCACTGAGGCATCTCTACGTGTTGCTGAACGCAATTTCCGTCGCGGCCGCACCCTGGTGGCTACCGGTGCCATTAGCCAGGTGCAGATGGATGAATTAATGGGGACCTATGAGGAAACCAAATCCCAGGTAGATGCAGATCGTGCCAAGGTACAAAGTGCCAGGCTGGACCTCTCCTACACCAAGATCTATGCACCACTTACCGGACGTATTGGTCGCACTGAATTTACCGAGGGTTCCCTAGTGGGGCCGGACTCTGATCCATTGACAACCATTGTCAAGATGGACCCGATTTATGTCCTTTTTGAAGTGCCGGAAGATCAGCTTTACGCTGTGCAAGTGGATGCAGAGCGCCGCCGCCGAGAGGGCTTGCCGCCTACCCGGCTGGATGTGCGCATTGAGCTGCCGGATGGCAACTTTTATCCCTATCGGGGTGACATAGTTTTTATAGATAACCAGATAGATCCCAACACAGGATCTGTCGCAGTGCGCGCACTGTTTCCAAATCCAGGGCAATTACTGGTACAGGGGCAGTTTGCGCGGGTTTCCATACGGGTATTTACTGGTAGCGAGGCGTTAAAGCCACTGGTACCCCAATCGGCGGTACAGGAAGATATGCAGGGCCGCTACGTATTTGTGCTGGGAAAAAATAATATCGCAGACAAGCGCTATGTCACACTTGGGCAGAGAGAAGGGGAACTCTGGGCGGTGAACCGCGGGCTGGCTGCCGGTGAGTCAATCATCGTTAACGGTTTGCAGCGGGTTCAGGCAGGGAAGCCGGTAACACCACAGAACACGCCACGTAACCCCTATGATGCCGAGGCGCAACCGGCTGAACCCGCTCGCGGTGGTGGCTCGCCGGCGCACATGCAGGGTTTCTCTCAACCCAAGGAAGCGGATCAGGGCGAATCGCCGCCTGAGCCCAAGGGTGATGTCGATGATTATAAATAGCCTCTGCAGGGTGGGAGGCATTTAGCGGTTTTATGATCAGTGCCTTTTGTATACGGCGGCCGCGCTTCGCCTTTGTTATCTCAATACTAATTTCCCTGGCGGGAATTCTTTCATTACCGCTATTGCCAGTGGCGCAGTTCCCAGAAATTACCCCTGCGACAATCAATGTCACTACTAACTATGCAGGCGCTAGCGCTGAAGTGATGCGCGACAGCGTTGCCGTGCCAATCGAATCCCAGGTCAATGGAGTCGAGGGCATGGATTATATGTCCTCCACCAGCGGTAATGACGGCTCCTATAGCCTGACCGTCACTTTTAAATCCGGGTACGACGATGATATCGCCCAGGTAAATGTGCAAAACCGGGTAGAGCAGGCTATGCCGCAGTTACCCGAAGATGTAAAGCGAGACGGGGTGGTGGTTTCCAAAAAGAGTACGACCTTGCTCTTGGTAGTGAACCTATTTTCTCCCGACCAAAAATTTGATGAGCTCTTTCTGGCCAACTATGCGGAAATTTATTTAAAAGATGAATTGGCACGCGTACTGGGTGTAAGTAGTGTTGTTATTTTTGGTTCGCGCAATTACGCCATGCGCCTTTGGTTGGACCCAAACCGCATGGCAGCTCTGGATGTTACAGCTCAGGATGTAATTAGCGCGGTACAGGCACAGAATGTGCAGGTGGCGGCCGGCCAGATTGGCTCGCCACCGATTCGCAAAGACCAGCAGTTCCAATACAACATCCTGGTACAGGGACGTTTGGTTAGCCCACAGGAGTTTGAGGATATTACGATTCGGGCCAAGCCTGATGGCGCTATGGTCAAGATCAAAGATGTGGCGCGGGTGGAGCTGGGCAGTCAGTCGTACGCATCCTATGGCCAGTTGGATAATGAGGCCTCAGCAGTCATCGGTGTTTATCAGTTGCCCGATGCCAATGCTCTGGATGTGGCCGAGGGCATTAAAAACAAAGTGGCGGAGTTATCCCAACGCTTTCCCGAGGGCCTCACCGCAGAAGTACTCTATGACACCACCTTATTTGTGGAAGCCTCGATCAAAGAAGTCGTGGAGACACTATTTGTGGCTCTGATTTTGGTCATCCTTGTGGTATTTCTTTTTTTACAAGACTGGCGTTCCACCCTGATTCCAGCCATTGCCATTCCAGTATCGTTGATTGGTACCTTTGCCTTAATGCTGGCATTTGGTATGACCATTAATACCATCACCCTATTTGCACTCATCCTTGCAATTGGTATTGTGGTGGATGATGCAATTATTGTGGTCGAAAACACCCAGCGTTTAATGGGCGATGGGATGCCCCCCAAAGAAGCCGCTTTGGAATCCATGCGCGAGGTGACGGGTCCGGTGATTGCTACCACTTTAGTGCTGTTTGCAGTGTTTGTGCCGGTGATGCTGATGCCGGGCATCACCGGGAAAATGTATCAGCAATTTGCCATTACCATTTCCATGGCCGTGGCCATCTCCTCTCTGAATGCGCTGACCCTAAGCCCGGCACTTTGTGCGAGTATTCTTAAACCGGGAAAAGATGGAGAGGTCGCGGGCATCAAGGAGACCGGTATTTTTGGTTTCTTTAATAAACTCCTTCATCGTTCCACTAATTTTTATGCGGGTATGGTCAAAGCTTGTGTAAAAATTCCATTGATTGGTATCGCTTCGATTTTCGGGCTTATCTTCCTCACCTATTGGTTGTTTACGAGTATTCCTACCGGTTTTATTCCCGATGAAGACCAGGGCACTTTTATGTTGCATGTGCAGCTGCCAGATGGCTCCTCGCTGGAGAGAACTGGCCCGGTAGTAGATCAGGTGACTGATATTTTGTTGGAGGAGCCGGGTATGGCCCACGTGGTGGGAGTGCCGGGTTATAACCTGCTTACCAGCAGCGCCTCCTCCAATACCGCTATGATGTTTGCTGTACTCAAACCGTGGGATGATCGTACCAACGAAGAGGATCACCAATTTGCCATTATGGAGCGCCTGCAAAAAAAACTGGCAGAAATTCCCAATGCGCAGATTATGCCCTTCGCTATTCCACCATTGCCGGGTATAGGTACGGTGGGTGGTTTTGAGTTTGTTTTGGAGGATTTACAGGGGCGCAGTATTTTGGAGTTGACGCAGGTACTATTCGATCTGCTCGGCAATGCTAACCAACGTCCGGAAATAGCCCAGGCATTTACCAGCTTCCAGGCCAGCACCCCTCAGCTGGAATTAAAATTGGATAAGGAAAAGGCCCACGTACTCGGTGTGCCCCTACCAGAAGTCTATTCGACCCTGCAGACTTTCCTAGGTGGTTATTACATCAATGACTTTAACTTGTACGGAAAAGTGTTTCGTGTGATTGCCCAGGCGGATGCACAATTTCGTGATGAAGAGGAAAATCTTGCCGGTTTCTATGTTCGCGCTAAAAGTGGTGGACTGGTACCGGTGACTTCGGTTGCGACCATTACCCCGGTTGTGGCGCCACAAACCATCACCCGATATAACCTGTACAACAGCATTACTATCAACGGCGCCCCGTCCCCTGGTTTCTCCAGCGGCCAGGCGATGGATGCCATGGAGGAACTCGCGGAAAGCCTGCCAGAGGGGTACGGCTATGAATGGACTGGCATCAGCCTCCAGGAGATTACTTCAGGCAATCTGGCTCCCATCTTGTTCAGTTTGGCCATCGTATTTGTGTACCTGTTCCTGGTGGCCCAGTATGAGAGTTGGACTATACCCGTGGCGGTACTGCTGTGCGTACCCGTTGCGATTTGCGGCGCCATGCTGGTGGTCTGGCTGGCGGGGTCCATTAATAACCTCTACACCCAAATTGGTCTGGTATTGTTGATCGGGATGGCGGCAAAGAGTGCAATTTTGATTGTGGAATTTGCCTGTGTAGAACGGGATAAGGGTAAGTCGATTGCCGAAGCTGCACTTTCCGCGACCCGCCTGCGGTTTCGCGCGGTGCTGATGACAGCTATGTCATTTATCCTCGGAGTGATACCGCTATTGGTGGCTACCGGAGCGGGCGCGGTCAGTCGAGTCTCCCTCGGCCTCGTGGTATTCGGCGGCATGCTGGCTGCGAGCTTGTTTGCCACATTGCTGGTACCTGTCTATTACGCCCTGGTGCAGACAGTGAGGGAGAAATTGAAAGGGGGCTATACCCCCCAAGGCGAACAAAACACCTCGGCAGAAAATTAGTGGTGGCTGAGCCAATAGTCACCAACGGATAATGTGGCATATAGCTCGGTGTTTTCGCTGTAAATCAGTATGATGAAGGTTAGGGAGTCCCCAGTCCAAGCGGGGACAGGACTTAGGCTTATGCTATCGACTATTGAAGAAAATATTTCCCAACAGATAGAGGAACTTGAGGCTGGAATTCCAGCTGGGCCCGATCTGGCTGGCCATGCCGCCGTGTTAATTGCTCTGACTGAAGAGCCAGACCCTCAAGTTATTTTAACCAAACGCTCCACCAACCTGTCCACCCACTCCGGTGAAGTTTCCCTACCCGGAGGACGTTGGGACACCACTGACCCGTCCCTGCAATATACCGCCTTGCGCGAGGCCGAAGAGGAAGTTGCCCTACCCATGGATGCGGTGCGTATGCTTGGCCCCTTGTGGCCGCGTACCACTCGCTGGCAGGTGCCTGTCACTCCCTGGGTGGGGGTGATCTCCCCGGATATTGAACTTTTTCCAAACCCCGGCGAATTGGATGCGGTTTTCCGTGTTCCGCTGTCTTTCTTCTTGGCAGACCCGCGCATCCGAACTGACCGCATTACTATTGATAACTGTGCCATTTATCTACCCGCCTACGAGTATGAAAACTATGAGATTTGGGGTTTTACTGCCGGCGTGTTGACTGAATTTCTGGTAAGGATACTGGGAGCATCCATTGGACGGAGAGATGATGTTCCCTTGCGGGCACTCAATTAAATGAGTATGGGGCGCTAGGCAAACTCCAAATGAAACTTGTGGCCAGCATAAGGTGCCAACTTACCTGGTAAAGCAACAGCTGGATATTTTTTACACATTTAATTGCCGTAGGGCTTGAAATCCAGCCACCACCAAAGAGACAGCTGGTTTTCTTTGGTGGTGCTTTTAAACCTTTAGCCTGAGAAATATTATTAGAATTCAGGGAAGCAATCGAAGGCAATCGGGGTTGGAGGTGTCCGCGATATTATCTCCCCAGTCGTTCACCAGGTTGTCGCAGAAAACATCTGCGAAAGGACCTTCCAGGTCAGTGGTATTATCTAAGGCTATATTTTCCCTAATGGTATTATCGGAGCTTTCAGGTAGTTGGTCGCTGATCAATATCCCAACGGTGTTATTGTTATTTGCCACATTTTGTCTGACAATATTATTGAAGCCTTCAATTTCTATACCGGCACCAATATTCTCATTGGAGATGTTTTGAACAACATAAGCGCCACTTGTGTCAACTTCAATGCCAGAAAGAGTGTTTTCCAGTAAGGTATTGTAGGTGATAGTTCCATTTAAGCCTTCAAAATCAATGCCGGCTTGGTTGCTGCCTTGAATATAATTCAACGTAACAGTGACTGAATTACCCTCCACTAAAATACCTTCATCGCCAGAATCAATAATGGTATTTTGGATAATGGTATTACCATTGCCATTTGAGTCAATTCCATCATCCCCGTCCGTTCCATTTCCGGTGATGCTATTTCTTTGTATAAGGTTGTAGTCACTGTTGATTTTTATGGCGTCATCAATTAGGTAGTCGTTTATTTCGGTATTAAGAATAGAATGAAATCCCAGCCCTCCTACTAAAATACCGCCTGGACAATTGCTGATAGTTCCCCCAATGACATAGCGGGAAATGCCATCGACGAAAATGCCAAATCTCCCGATATCGACATCGCCGGTACAGGTAATTCCACCATCGCCGAACATCCTTAAGCTGCCGTCTGGCCCTGCAATAGTGAGGGCATAGGGATTGGTATCAGATAATTCACATTGGAGGTTCTCTGTGAGAATAGTGGGTGATCTAATGATGTCGTAACAATCAACAGCGAATGAGTGAGCAGATAATCCTACAACTAGGATACCAAATACAGTAGAGTAAATAATTGAAGTAGGGGCTTTGTTATCCATAATAACTTCCTTTTCAAGGAAATAAGAATCCATAAATGTATCGGCAGCATACATAAAAATATTTTTACAGCGGTCTATTGGTAAGTGCTAATCTGATGAATATTTCAACAATAGATGCGAAAACTGAAGTAGAAGTCATCAATAATATATCTTGGTATAAAATGGCCCGCCCTGATTGGTGTGTCAATATAAAAATCTGGGTGAGCCCGAATAGACTATGGCATTATTAAGCACATTGGGTCAGCTGTTCCCGCATTGTTGTCGATCCAAGTGTTCGCTTGATTGGTACAGAGCGCATCTTCATTTACATCTACTAAGTCATAAGGGGTATTGTCCATTGCTGTATTGTCTTTGATAATGTTATCAAAGCTTCCACCCCCTGTGACATTAATTCCTGAGTCGGTATTGCCACTAAGTTGATTATTTTTAATTGTATTGTTGGTGGTGTCACCAGCTAAGCGAATACCACTTTCAATATTGTCATGGATCTGATTGTTGTTCAGTAAGTTGCCAGATGCAGTTTGCCCAAGTCGTACACCTCCGCCTTGATTATTTGTCACGATATTTCTGGCAATTGTATTGGAATCTGATGTGCCTCTAATTCCATTATCAAGATTGAAGTTGGAAAAGTTGTAAGTAATGACTGTATTATCTGCTTCAAAAAAAATGCCTTCATCACCATTATTCTCTAATTCATTGAGTGTGATCGTGGTAAATTCCGCTGTAGAAGTAACACTAATGCCATCATCATCATCATCATCATCAGCGGCTTCAATATGGTTGTTATTTATAGTGTTATATGTGCCTGTTAGTACTACTCCATCTCCAGTGCCTGCCATTCCAAGTCCAATTATTGTATTTCCGGCGATTAAATTATAATTGCTGTCAACTTCAAGTCCATTCTCCGTAAAGTTAAGTATTTCAATATTTAAAATACTGTGGAATCCAGAGCCTTCTAGAATTATTCCGGATGGACATGTATCAATTTCACCGCCTATTACGCTTGCAGTAATGCCCGTCATAAGTACCCCTCCTATGCCATCGCCGGAAGCGTTGTCGCATAGTATTTTTCCGTTGCCGAGCATTCGTAAACTTCCGATTGGTCCAACGACGGTTAAAGCGTAAGGATCGGCAACAGTTAGCGGGCAGTTAAGTTCTTCTAACAACAAAGTAGGAGTGTTAATAGTATCACCACATGATACCGCGAAGGAGTGTGATGAAAACACCAAACCGACACTGGAAACTAAGAAAGCAATCGAGGTTGGTTTTAAATTTAAAGGTTTAATATTCACAGAAAAATCCTCTTAAAATCTAAAAATGTGCGTGTATATCTGCAGATTACATTCCGGAGTTCCGGATGTACGCTACATGGAAATTACAAACTATTCCATTTTTATTAAATACTAATTTAGAATAAATAATAATTTTTTAGTTTGTTTTTTGTAGGTTAAAAGCGAGATGAGAGCAGTGCTTTAGCAAGGTGCTACTGGGGCTGAAGGGAAGAATGCACTGCACTTGAGACGCGCTGTTAATACATCCCTGTAAGCTCGTAAAGGGCATCCATGCCCCATACGACAACGAGCTCAGTGTATTCTTTCCTTCCCCCCTTTTTAGTATGTCGATAGATTTTATAATGATGAGTATTTAATTAGGGGTTGCATGTTAAAAGGAAGGGGTCGTTACCTTATATATAAGCCGGAAGTTAAGTGTTTGAGTTGTGTTTCGGTGATGTATTATATTGTATGAGATTGAGTTAGGGTTAGAGTATAGAGGTATCCAAGTTGCCATATGCTTAGTGATTTCTATGCGGCTTATGGGAGAGTGGCAAAACCCTGAAAGACTAAATCTCCATTTTCGAAGCGGCTGTCTGGCGTGAATAACTATGCCCAGCTATTTGCATCATGATTGTCCGAGACAAGCGTAAACCACGCCAATAAATCGAGAATGGCCAGCCTTTCAATGCAGCTTTTCAGGTCGCTCATCGTTCTACCTAGCAGTTAGTTCGGTTAATGAGTGGTGGTGCTAGTTATTATATTTAAGTTGAAATCATGAATTCAGTGCATAAGGGAGGTTTTCACGCAGTGTCATCGAATTGATTCTGTGCTGAACCGAATTCATTCATCTCTTAGAGTGTGTATAGAAATACAACGCCACTTAATATCTATTTCAAGAATTTCATAATTTAGTGCTGAAGTACACATAAGAGATAATATATAGATAAATTTGAAAGCAGGGATTGGAGAAGCTTGAGTAGGAGTTAGATTTAAAATTACAGCATGTAGGTAAAGTAAACTTTTATAAGTGAGGTATTGGTAGATGTCTTTTTTGAGCTTAATATAAAGTTTGTTCTTTTATCCTTCTTATTTGTTGCGTAGATGTCACCCTATATTTCTTCGGTTGAGTATGCCTGTAAGGTACTTCCACTAGTGTGGGTTTTGGCGTCCGGCATGATATTGGGCGTGAGATCATGGGGGACTTGCTGATGTATTGTGCTCTCATTGATCTTTATGCTGACAAGAGGAATTTTAGGCTTCCTTAGAGTTACAATACTTTTTTTAATGCTAGAGATTAGCAATGATGGCATGTGCTTGGGTTAATGAAGCGCCTTTTTTTAATAAATAGTATGGGGTGAGTTAATTTATAGTGAATTGACAAGTTTTTCTTTTCCTGTAGGTAAAAATATAGGTTCTGAAATTCTGCTGCTAGTGTTATTCATAAACCATAGATCCATGACGAGCATCAACTCGCATCGTGGGTTCGCCAGGTCTGAAAATAGACGAAGTTGCTTCGTCAGGTCATACCGGCATTTAAAAAACCGAAGGGGGAATACGGAAAGGCGAGGGTGCAAGACATTAGTGTTGGCGCTCGCATTATACACAGAGTATGGATATCGAGAGGCAATCCATGAGACGAGCTAATATACGTATGTTGATGGTGGCTGCTGGAGCCTGTTCGCTCTTATTCAGTAGTCTTGGGTCTATGAATGTAGATGCGAGTGACAGTGATACGAGTGAAGGCGTTACGCATCATCGAACCAAGCTTGTAAAACCCCACAAGGTTTGCAAGTTTAAGAATGATCTACCAATTCCAGCCACAGTTAATGTGCGTGACGTTGTACCGCCTTTCAACAGAGTTAACCTTACTGTTGAAAAGACTCAAGCCGATTTGGGGCTAAAGTACTGTGATGGGTCCAATCGGGTATTCCCCAAGGCAACGGTCTATGGCTTTAGGTTAGAAGGAGAAAGTGAGGTACATTCCCCTGGCCCCACATTCCTGGCGAAAGAGGGTTACCCCATTTCTGTGGCCTTCGATAATAAACTCCAGGGACCTCACTTATTTCCTGTAGATATATCAATACATGTGCCATATGTAGTGCGGAAGGATCCTAAGGCTCGCCCCATCGTGATCCATCTGCATGGTGGGCATACGGAACCTCGCAGTGATGGTCATCCTGAGGCTTGGTATACAAAGAATTTTGCTTTTACGGGAAAAGAATTTAACCTTGATAACTTCCGCTACAATTACTCGAATACTCAGGATGCCACGACACTGTGGTATCACGATCACACAGTGGGGCTTACTCGGCTCAACAATTATGCGGGTACTGCCGGTTTCTATCTGATTACAGATGACAACGAACAAGATTTGATTGCCAAAGGAAGGCTTCCCAAAGATAAACGTACCATCCCAATTATGGTGCAGGACAAACTGTTCAGCACCAATGGGCAACTCTACTACCCAGGGGTTCATGGTGAACCCTTGTCTCCATTTGCCAACGTTGAAATACGGCCGGAATGGCCCAACCCAACGATTCTCGATGAGTTCTTTGGAAATATCATCTTGGTAAATGGGAAGGTATGGCCACGGCACATGGTGAGCCCGAGAGTATACCGACTTCGATTACTCAACGCATCGGATACACGATCCTATGTGTTTAAGTTTGAGACTGAGTCTAAAGCTCCGGTCGAATTCTATGTGATTGGGTCCGATGGGGGGTTATTGAATCGTCCCACCAAGGTTAAGCAACTGGTAATGTCCCCCGCTGAGCGGTATGACATTTTAGTAGATTTCTCACCTTATAATGGCAGACACGTCTTCCTGCGCAATGAGGGCGCCGATGAGGTTTTTAGGGGATATTTTAACCCCAAGCTTCCAACACCGAATGATCAGGCCAAGCTGCTGGTCTATAAAAAGAATGAAAATTGGTTCTTGTTTCAGGATATCGGTAAAAAAGCTCCACCCACAAAAGTTGCTAGAGAGATTATGCGGTTCGATGTAGGGCATAATCTTGATCAGCGAGACGACTATTTTGAAAAAGACTGTGAGCCTAACTGTATCGGAGATCTGAACCTATCCACTGATACACATCTACGCAACTTGCCAACTCTGCCTGAGTTAGTCGACAAGCGCCGGAGACTATCTTTATTTAGAGTATCGGACAATGAAGGTGACACACTCAGCGACGGTCGCAGCTTACTTATGTTGGGTACCTTTAATATTGGCAGCCTGTTTTTTCAGGATAAGCCAACAGAGATTGTTGAGGTGGGGGCAACAGAGATTTGGGAGTTTCATAATCCCACCCGTGCCGCACATCCGATTCATGTACATCTCGTAGAGTTCAGTATACTAAACCGTCAGCAGGCATTTTACGGTGAGTTGATCATGAAGCCACAGGTGAATCCCTCTGATCCATTCGGTGAATTGATTATTGGTGCGAGAATTGATCCGAAAGAGTTCAAGCTCACAGGGCAGAAGATTCTACCCCAGCCCAATGAGGCTGGTCGAAAAGATACAGTGATCACGCTTCCCGGTTATGTCACTCGTATCAAAGCAAATTTTGATTGTACGGGAATCGATTGTACCAACGGAGAATATGTATGGCATTGCCATTTGCTGTCCCATGAAGACTACGACATGATGCGCCCATTGAAAATGTACGAGAGCCCCTTGGCTGATAACGAAAATCAGATTCCTTATCGGCTGAGTTCGGGCGAGCAGGATTCCAACTCTAGTTATCTTGAAACATTCCTTGGTCAAAATGGCGAGCCAGGTTGGCCTTTTTATACTACAGGTTTAAAGCAAAGTCTGAAAACCAGCGATGCGGGTAGCCACCTTACTTGTAAACTTACCAAGAGAGAGATGTAAGAAGAAGTCAGTTGGTGGGAGCCAAATGCCTCCTAACTGGTTGATATATATAGTTGGTGGTCATGATAACTTAAGCGAAAAATTTAGCTTTGTATAATGAGCGTCGCGAAAGCGATGCTCATTTTTTACAAGATTGACTTACAAGGCCCCTGTGCGAAGATGTCGTCTACATTCGACAATTGTAGCCACCCATGTAATTACTCAGTACAATAGGTGAAGTTAACAAATTTTCTACTTGGCTCACTTGACGCCCCAAGTAGCCAGTAATAATTTTTTCTGGTCCTTTGTGTAATTTAATTACACTATAAATTGCTTGCAATACTCTTAGCTAGCCCTCCCAAAGGACTGCAATACAGCAGCTATAGCCTTGAGTTCCGTCTAACGGAACTTTCAGAGTAACTCACAGGCCGCGTAGTGACTTCTTGAATGGTCTATATTCCTGCGAAGCCACACCTTGATTACGAATCAGAAGCATCATGGAATTAATCAGGCTGTAGCTTTTTTGCAGGTTGAAAATTTATTTTCGGAATTTAGGTGAAAATTGTCAGCAAACGAGCAGTGTATAGTTGTATGAAAATGAAGAAATAAATCCTAATTAAATATTTAAATTGAGAATATAGGATTGTGGGCACTTCTAAAAATTCACTGATTTTCGGTAAAATGGTCTAAACGCTCAATAGTAAAGGTTATTGTCAAATGCAGCCGAGTTTTTTCGGTCTTGATGACCGCCATCGCAAGCTAAATGAACGTGATCCACTGGTTGCTCTTCGTAAGTTGATTGACTGGGAGGACTTCCGGAGTACTTTGAATAAAATCCCCACACTTCCAAGAAAGAGTAATGCTGGAAGAAGACCCTTTGATAAGGTACTGATGTTCAAGGCGCTTGTATTACAGCATTTATATAACCTATCGGATGATGATCTGGAATATCAGATACGCGATCGATTTTCATTTTGTCGATTTCTCAGCCTAAACCCGGAGGAC
>NZ_JBGMEK010000073.1:0-20564 GCF_041447265.1 Microbulbifer epialgicus | reverse complement strand
TCGTTCAGAATGGACGCTTCATTATCAGAAACTTGAAAAGGTTTAGGTGTACGCATAGAAGATACATTATACGGACAATTCTCCATTAGTTACATTACTTTCCGCATGGACCACTAGGTGCTTATCTGCAAGAAGAAGTCAAAGGAGTAAAATTTAAGACCCTTGTTGCATCTACCAAAGACTGGGCTGGCGATACCTTACCTAGCCCTGCAGCCGGACAACCAGAACTCAGTATCGTAGAAGTAACAATCGCCCCAGGTGCACGCCTTCCAGTCCACAAGCATCCTGTACTCAATGGAGTGTATGTTTTAAAGGGTTCATTGAAGGTTACCCTTATAGATCGAAAAGAAACCTTAACCCTGGATGAGGGGTAGGCATATATCGAGGTAACTGACAAGTGGCATTATGGGCGTAATGAGGGTAATGAACCAGTCAGTCTTATTATCTTCTACTCAGGAGTAAAGGGCATTCCCACTACAGTTTTTAAGAGCGGCCAGGAGGAAAATTAACAGAGAGCTCAGCTTATGCCCAATAAGCGAATTATTTATAATTAGAAAGCTTAAATTCTTTAATTAGTTTCTCAGCGCCTAGACTATGTGTTATCTCACGCCGATACACCAAACAAATTTCATCTTTAAAGCCTGGTTGGTCTTCACTAACCCATTCAAGCTGGTTCCTTCCGAGTGTCTGCGCAACTCGACCAGGAATAATACCAACGCCAGCTCCTTCTAATGTCATTTTTGTGATCAGCTCGTGACTAGAAGACCTTATATATTGTTTATATTTATTTCTTTCAGCAATGGCTTTCAGTAGCCAATCCGTCTGCATCAGCGCTGGATCATATATCAGTACATCTTTAGATTTTATTTTTTCATGGTTTTGCCAAAAACTCACCACATCGTGACAAAGGTGCTTGATCACCAGGTCAGGGTGAGATACAGGGTTTACTACAATACCGATATCGATTTTCCAGCTTATCACTGCCTCGACAATCTCTCTAGACAGTGCATGCTGAAAGCTCAATTCAATACCCGGATTTTCTGCGATAAATGTCGGCAGGCTATCAGGTAACATGTGCAGTGAAATGGAACTGTGACAGCCGATGGTGAAGTGACCAACGGCCTCTTTATTTTCACGCAGCGCAGAATACTTTACCTCGTCCCAGTCATCCAAGAGCTGTTGAGCACTTTTTAACAATCTCAGCCCAGCACGAGAAAGTTGTACGCCAGTTTTTTGCCGTATTATCACCTCTGTACCCAGCTGTCTTTCCAACCTTTTAATGGCCGCACTTAAACTCGGCTGCCGAATCCCTAACCTTTCTGCAGCCCTGGATATATTTTTAGTTTTCGCAACTTCAATAAAGTAATTTAGTTCATCAGCGTGTGGAAACATAGATCGTAACTTATTTAACCACTTAACCTAAAAAAGTAACCAGATACTGAGTCTACAATGTCATACAATCGGTTGCCATAGATATTACCTATGACAACCAGCGTTTACTTCTATTTTCTATCTATCTATCGACATGCTAATTTCATCCGCTCCATTTTATTTAAATTTTTTAATCCGGAGTCAGAGTGCCTACATCATCTCTCAGCTATCCCCCGGCAGTGGACAGCAATACGGAATCCTCTGAGACGAGCTTCAGTTCAGTTGTAACTTTTCCACTACAGGCTTGGTATGAATGGGGATATCTGCACAACCCGCTTACTGCAAGCGAAAAAGATATTTCCAAGGTTAAACACTCTTATGCGCTACTACAGGATCAGATTAGCGATAGTGATAACCCTATATATGGACTACACACCAGCTATGGTGAAAATGAACGTAATCGTCTAGACCCAAATCACTGGAAAGATACTCAAATCAATCTTCTGGAATATTTACGTGTTGGAATTGGGGCACCGCTACCGAAATCGGTAGTCAGACGTGCATTAAAACTACAAGCTCGAAAAACGGCTCATGGCTTGTCTGGTATCCACCCTTCTACTTACCAAGCACTTCTCAAACTAGCAAACAGTGAAACACTTCCCAGAGTCCCTCGAAAAGGCAGTCTGGGTGCCAGCGGTGATCTGATTTCCATGGCTCACGCCATATCCCCACTATTCGAACAGGGTCCTAGAGGCCCCCGTGATGTGATCGGCCTAGTGAATACCAACGCCATGATGGCTTCGTGGGCTATTGAGCATGATTATCAGTTGAGGAAATTATTGAGAGACTGCTTCAAATCTGTAGCGCTGATGTCATTGGCCATAGGCGCTGGTGATGAGCATTTCACAGAGGGATTAAACCACGGAGAGGTACACACCAGCTACGCACAGGCCGGTCACCTACTGGCACAACTGCGACGCGATTACCTGCAATCGCCAAAGATTATCGAAGGTGAGAAAACTCTATTACAAGCTCGATATTCTGTTCGCTGTGCGCCGCAAATATTGGGGCACTGTCTTGACTTGTTGGATTACTCCGAAGCTAAAATCCGCTCAGAAGCCCTGGCCGTTGCCGATAACCCTCTAATACTTGAGTCCGGTCCATGGCATGGCGGATTATTCTATGCGATTGGATTGGCGGCCTCCGCTGAGTTTATGCAGGAAATTATTCATCGCCTGGCTGAAATGCTTGATCGACAAATATTGATTTTAATGGACCATCGCTTAAATGGAGGGCTGCCGGACAATTTATGTGTTGAATCATTCAATCACTGTAAAGGAATTCACCAGCTAACGTCAGCTCTTTTCCAGGAAATAAAAGCAAGGTCAACTCCTGTACGCCAGATGAGTTTCTCGTGTGAAGGAAACAATCAGGACCTCGTCCCCTGTGGAATGGCTGCACTCAACAATGTAAACGACCAGCTGGATACGCTCAGGGAAATTGTCCGTGCAGCAATCTTTTGCTCAGCTAGAGCCGCAATGATGCGCTCAACAGGCGGTTTACCCGATGCACTAAAGTTGACGAACTGGTCACAATTTACAACAGTCCAGGTAGAGAGCATTTTATGAATTTTAACTATTTAACAGGCAATTTCGGCATTGAGGTCTCAGCTAAAGAACTAGCTGATATGGACCAAAGTACAGGAGTAACACTGCAAAACTTATGGCATGAGCACGAGCTATTGGTTGTCAGGGATATGGACCTGGATACTCGAGCATTTGTCAATTTTTGCAGCTTATTTGGTGAGCTTCAAAAAAATTATTTCTTTTTTCAAGGCCACTCAGAGGACTATCCACAAGTTGCCAAAATCATTAAAGAAGCCGGTGAAAAGAAAAATACCGGAGGAATCTGGCACCATGACCAGGGATATTACTCGAATCCGGTAAAAGGTATCGCCTTGTACGGGATTGATATTCCCCCGAGGGGGGGCGATACCCTTTTCACAAGCTCAACGCTTGCTTATGATAGCCTGTCAACCACAATGCAGCAGGTAGTTAAATCCCTCAATGTGATACACACCACAGAATTAATGCTTAAAAAGCAACCGTTAACAAAGTTGATGGAAGGTTCAGATGGGGATGAGTCAGGTATAGAGCGGGCACTAAAACTGATGCCACTGGAATCTGCTATACATCCAGCAGTCTGCAAAAACCCTGTAACTGGCAAGCCTTTTCTCTACCTGAATCGAACCACCACCTCGCAGTTTGAGGGTATGACACGCGAGGAAAGCATGGGCTTGTTAAATTATCTGTTTCAGCACATCGAGAAACCGGAATTTAATTGCCGAGTACAATGGCGTCCAGGCACCCTGGTGATTTGGAACAATCACCAAGTCCTACATTATGCCGTTAATGACTACAATCGGCGGCGAGAATTACACCGTGTGCATTTCTCTGCAGAACAACCTGTTAAATATCTATAAATAGCTAGCTAGTGCATTTTATGAACTACAACAAACTACTGACCGATTTTCAGAACATAAATAGTCAGTCTGAGATTGAACAGCAGGTATTTAAAGATAATCAAATCAGGAGACTGCTACGGGAAGCCTTTGCTAAATCGAATTATTACCGCGAATTACTCGAGCAAAATAATATTGAGATCAAGACAATTCAAAGTTGTGCAGATTTGCACCAGCTACCGGTTATAAGCTCGGAAATTTTTTCGAAGTCTATGTCGACTGTTAGTATGGCTTTTAATGATATTATTCGCTATTGCCACACCTCAGGCAGCACAGGCACCCCAAAACGAGTGCCCTATACTCGCAGAGATATAGAGAATGCCGTTACCTCACAAGCTCGCAGTTACTTGTTCGCGGGCGTCGAACCATTCGATAAGTGTTTGTGTGCAATGACCTATGGCCCTTGGCCCAGCGGCATGATCTGCCATGCAGCTGGGGAAATTTTTGGCCTCACTATTCCCGCAGATTCATTTCTGGGAATTGATCATCAGCTCCAAAGCCTGCAGAGAGATAAACTGAATTATATAGTTTGCCTACCCTCTTTGTTACCAAGGCTGGAACGTCACTGCCAGGAAAAAGATATATCACCAGCGTCCTTGAACGTTCGCAACATATTTATGGTGGGTGAATTATTCTCCGAAGATTTTCGCAGCCATTATGAAAAATTATTCAACTCCAAGTTGATTAATATGTATGCAAATACTGAGTTTGGATTAGTAGCGAGTGAATGCCAGTACCATAACTTGCATGTCTGGGAAGATTTCTTTCATGTAGAGGTTATTGACCCTGATACCGGGGAACCGTGTGAAGATGGCGTTACGGGGGAATTAGTGATAACCGCACTGCAACGTGAAGCCTTTCCACTGATACGCTATAACACACACGATCTGGTGGAGATGCACAAAGGTCCCTGTGAGTGTGGCCATCCCGGCACCTATTTGGGTCCCATCAAAGGGCGTCGCGATAATATGTTCACCATCAACGGTGGCAATGTCTACCCGATTGCGCTGGAAAACACCATTACGGCTACTCCTGGTCTCAGTTCCTTTTACCACTGTATTATCGAGAAAGTCGACGGACATGATCATTTGACGTTCAAAATTGAAGCAAGAGATACTGTCGATGAACAGGGAAAAGAGCATTTAACGCAGCTGTTTTACAGCAACCTGACCGGCTCAGATGTAACTCTTCGTATGATTTTCCTGGGCCTCGAAGCGACCTCAAGAATTAATATAGAAATTTTACAGCCAGGGGAAATTAGTAAAAAATCTGGCAAGGTTAAAAAAATCATTGATCGCAGATAGGTTTCCCGACTTAAATGGGGCATACATCCAGCTACCCTTTCACTATGTGAAGGGGTAGCTAGCAATTAGGCTATTGGTATTGCGATACCAGCTTACCAAGGTTGCTCTTCACCGAGGTGGACAAACTGCCCGCTGGGACCATCGCTATCGATCAGGGCCAGGTCTACAACCGTCGAAGCTCCGTCGGTAACTTCCATTGGCGCCGCGCTGGTACCCAGGTCGGTTTTAACCCAACCGGGGTGTGCACTGTTGACCTTGATATTGGTATCCGCAAGGCTCTGGCTCAGGGAAACTGTAAACATATTTAATGCGGCTTTAGATGCGTTGTAAGCAAAAGGTTTTACCGCACTCCAGCCGGATTCAACATCGGCATTTACTGCCAGGGAACCCAAGATGCTACTAACGTTTACAATACGTCCAGCCTTACTCCTCTTGAGTAGTGGCAGTAGTTCCTGCGTGAGGCCAATTTGAGCAAACAAGTTGATATCGAAGGTGGTTTGCAGATCATCTTGGGAGACAGTCTCACTGTTATTCTGAGCCCATTCTCCTTCCACAATCACACCGGCATTGTTTACTAGGATATCCAGTCGGCCATACTGCTCAGCAATTTTTTGTGCTGCTCGCGCCCTATCGTTTGCCTTGGTGATATCCAGTTCAATGGTATCCAGCGGGGCCACCTTACCCGTCCAGGCCGCTTTCACCTCTTGAAGCTTCTCCTGGTTGCGGCCAGACAGAATTACCTTGACTCCTCGGTCAGAGAGCTGTTTGGTAACTTCCAGACCAATACCGCGATTAGAGCCAGTAACTAGTGCAATTCGTTCATTCGACATGGTTGAATCTCCTGTGAATCATGTTGTTTCGAAGACGAAGCCATTCTATTATCCACCCATAAATGAACAATTACCCAATTTGAAAATGAATGTTCGCGATTTAGAAACGATAAGTTTGAGAACCCTATCGGTATTTGTACAGGTCAGTAAGGCTCTCAATCTCACACTTGTGGCTGAGCAGTTGGGTCTGCCGAAATCCACAGTCAGCAAGGAAATATCCCGGTTGGAGTCCCACCTGAAAGCGAAGTTACTGGACCGCTCAACCCGTCGGGTTGAGTTAACTGAAGTCGGTGCTATTGCTTATGAGCGAGCACTTCAATTGGTGGAAGACTTTAAAGCCCTGCAGCACGATGTGTTGGTTATGGAGCAACAGGTGCAAGGGCTCCTTAAAGTTTCTGCCCCACCCGCTCTTGGAGAGTTTCTCTCACAAAAGGTCTTGCCCCCATTTTTAAAGCGCTGGCCCAAAATTACGATTTCCCTCAACCTTACCTATGATTTCGAAGATCTATTTGCCCAGGGAATCGACCTGGCTTTCAGAGTGGGTGAAATCCAGGATGATCGCTTAATAAGCCGCAAGCTCGGCTACTCAACCAGAGTCCTGGTGGCCAACCCCGAGTACTTGGCAATTCATGGAGCACCCCAACTACCTGAAGAGCTAGCAGGTCACAACTGTCTTCGGTTTCAGTTCAATCCGGGGGAATCGGAATGGACACTGACGTCTGGGGGGGCAACCATCAACTTATCCGTAAACGGTAATTTCTTTTGCGCTAACATTCAGGCATTGAAGAATGCAACTTTGAATGGGCTTGGGATCGCCCAATTGCCAATTAACAATATTGTTGAGGAGTTGGCTGGAGGCCAGCTGGTAAAAGTGCTTCCCGAATGGCATGTACCGCCAATGAACATCCATGCCGTTTACAGAACCGGTTTGAACAAACCTAAAAAGCTTGCGGCTTTACTCGATTTCCTCAATGAGGAAAAAGGCCTCTTCGAGTGGAGTGTTTAACCACGACTTCAATAGCCGCTACCCTAGTCTATAGCCCATTCGCTCAGCCCGCCTGAACCAAGATCTCCCTGAGGTGTCCCGGCAGTGAGATCTTCACCTTATCAGAGGTCGATAAAGTGACATAGGTGATGTTAGCGGTAAAAGCGAGTACTCCACCCTCCAAAAAAGCCTCGAGCCGGAAGCTAAAAGAATGGTTGCCAATATCTGAAACAGAAACCTGGATTTTTAGCTCCTGATCCCAAGTCACGGGAGTTAGGAATTCCAAGTTGAATGCCCTCACAGGAGTTATAAAGCCTAGTTGCTTCATTCTTGTAATGGCTGGACCGTCAAGCAGGGCTGCCATCGCATCATGAGTTGCCTCCAGAGCAAAGTCGGAATATCTTGGTGTGTATACAATACCCGCGGGGTCGCAATCTCCGAACAATACCCTGCGCTTAACGGTTATCATTTAGCCAATCCTAAAAGCCTATAGCAGAGCCGCTATTGTATGACAGGATGCCCGCTCTATTCCCGCCAAACAGAATTACCAAATTCATCAGTCTGCAGGCCGCATTTACTTGTGCTTAGTTACTAGAAATTGACAAGAGTGTTACTTCCGGCGGAACCAGAAATCGTACAGGTAAAATGCTGGTCCCAACTCCAGGGCTCACATACAGATTTTTACCACCTTCCACAATATGGCCTATCGCATAACGCTGCCCATAACTCGAAGGTACTATCGGGCGCCCAATAAATGGTAGATAAACCTGACCTCCATGGGTGTGTCCGGCTATGGTTAGTGAAATACGCTCGGGTAATTGTAGAAAGATATCGGGATTGTGGGTGAAAGCCATAACGGTTTCGCCATCATCAATAGCCCCCATTGCTTTCTCAACATCATGGGGCCCCTCCCAAAAATCACTGATGCCTACCAGGCGTAACTCACACTCACCGCTGTTTATCTTTGCCGACCTATCTTCAAGTACGGCAATCTCTCGGTCTAAAAATGCCTGTTCCACTCGCTTCGCATCGAGCCACCAATCGTGATTCCCCAGCACAGCGAAAACACCCATAGGTGCTTTTAAATCCTGCAGTACCTCAGCGGCCTTTTCCGGGGAAACAAAAGAGCCACCAACAACCCCGTGTACAACAAAATCGCCAGGTAACAGGATCAAATCTGGCTGGCTATTGTTTACCTTTTCGACAAGCTCCCGAAGGCTGTCTAATCCCTTGTAAGGTGCCCCCACATGTAAATCCGCAAGGATAGCCACCTTCTTGTTGTTACAGGCTTTGGGCCATGAATCAATGGTGATTGTCTGCTCCCGAATCCTGAAACTATTTGGCTCCAGGAAAAATGCCCAAATAGTGAGGGCGAGACCGATAATCAAAATTAATGTGGAAGTGATACGAAGCTTACTCAAGGGAAATGCCCAGTAGTTTACTCACACCTGAAACCATTCAGGCTACAGAGCCTTATATTAGTCTTGAGGAGATTTTGATAGGAGGGTTCTCAAAGAAACAGAATTTATCCTGACTTCAAGCTTCTCAAACTGTGGAATCTGCCCCACCGTGACACTGACAATCGCTCAACCCCCGAATAATCTCACAGGTTCCAGTAACTTCAGGGCCAATACACTGGCCGCGTAGCTCCTGTAAGCTCCGGCGAAGTTGTATCAGTAATGCCATTTGCTCTTCAACACGCCGGATTTGCTCATCTATCAATTCGTTGATTTCTGCACAATTTTCTATTGGTTGTGCTTTTAGCTCGAGCAGATTCCGAATATCTTCCAATGGCATATCCAACGAGCGACAGTGGCGAATAAACCGCAGTTGCTCCAAGTGAGCCTCAGAATAAAGCCGAAAATTACCCTCGGTCCGCGCCGGTTCAGGCAATAAACCTGCCTGCTCGTAGTAGCGCACCGTCTCTACTTTACAGCCAGCCCGCTTGGCAGCTTCGCCAATCCTGTAGGACATGCAGCATCCCCTTGACTCTATAGTTACTAGAGGGATTGTAATACTGGCTCACCCGATGAGCTATCCGAGAATTGACCATGGAAAGACGCGATACTGGCTGTGGTTGTGAAAAGCCCACAGAGCCACTCGAAAGACCCGGTAATAGTACAGTCAATAAAGAAGGAGAATCCTCCCTGTTCTCCATTGGCAAGATGGATTGCCCAACCGAAGAAAGCCTGATACGCGCCAAACTCTCAAGTATCCAAGGTATCTACAGTCTTGACTTCAATCTGGTACAGCGAATCCTGACGGTCGGCCATGCACCTGGCATGGAGCAGATGATCCTGGATGTATTAACGCCACTCGACCTGGATGCCAGGCTGGCTACCGAAGAAGATACCGAGGGTGCCCCTCCAGCCGCTAAGGCCAATTGGTGGTTGCTTGGTGCCGCAGCCGTTGCAGCTCTGGCATCAGAATTGGCGTATTGGCTGCAAGGCGGTAATACCTGGTTAGTATTTGTTTTGGCTCTGGCTGCCATTGCTGGCGGCGGCCTCTCCACCTACAAAAAAGGGTGGATAGCGCTTAAGAACCTCAATCTGAACATGAATGCGCTCATGTCAATTGCGGTCACTGGCGCCATATTAATTGGGCACTGGCCAGAAGCGGCCATGGTAATGGTGTTATTTACCCTGGCAGAACTGATTGAAGCAAAATCTTTGGACCGCGCTCGAAATGCCATCCGGGAGCTACTGAGCCTAACCCCGGAAACAGCCACTGTACGGCAGGATGATGGAAGTTGGCGTGAGATCGGCGCAAAAGAGGTACCTTTAGGAGCCATTGTCAGGGTAAGACCTGGCGAGCGTATCGCCCTTGATGGGGAGGTTTTAAAAGGCAACTCCGCAGTTAACCAGGCCCCAATTACCGGGGAAAGCTTGCCTGTAGACAAGACAACCGGTAATGAACTTTTTGCGGGAACCATTAATGAATCTGGCGCGCTCGAATACAAAGTAACCGCTGCCGCTAATGATGCTGTCCTGGCCCGGATTATTCATGCGGTAGAGGAGGCCCAAGGAAGCCGCGCGCCGACACAGCGCTTTGTCGACCAATTTGCCCGCTGGTACACCCCCCTCGTGTTTGCCGTAGCCTTAGCCACAGCGTTAATACCCCCACTCTTTTTCGGCGGCGCCTGGATGGAGTGGATATACAGGTCTCTGGTATTACTGGTAATCGCCTGCCCCTGCGCACTGGTAATCGCGACTCCGGTCACCATTGTCAGTGGTCTAGCGGCAGCAACCCGCCACGGCACCCTGATTAAGGGCGGTGCCTATCTCGAGCAAGGTCGTCGCCTGCGTTGGATTGCACTAGATAAGACCGGCACCATTACCCATGGCAAACCCGAAGTAACCGACTTCGAACCCTGGTCTGGAACTGAACTTGGCGAAATCAGAACTATAGCTGCCAGCCTGGCCTCACGCTCTGATCATCCTGTCTCAAAAGCCGTCGCAGAATATCTCAGCGCAGAAAGCGCAAAGCTACATGAAGTTGAGGCTTTTGAAGCCCTAGCCGGCCGGGGTGTTCGCGGCGAAATAGCCAATATGGGGTACTATCTGGGGAATCACCGTTTGGTAGAAGAGCTTAGGGTCTGTAGCCCGGATCTTGAACAGCTACTTAGCAAACTTGAATCCCAGGGCAAAACAGTCGTTATGCTGGTGGGAGAATCCGGAGTGATGGCCTTGTTCGCAGTTGCCGACACCGTCAAAGAGTCCAGTCGAAAAGCCATTGAAGAACTCCACGAATTAGGGGTGAAAACCCTAATGTTAACCGGTGATAACCAACATACTGCTGACGTCATCGCCCGCGAAGTAGGCATCGATCGAGCCGAAGGCAACCTGCTTCCAGAAGATAAACTTCAGCAGGTGGGGTTCCTGGCCGGTCATGGCAGAGTTGGTATGGTTGGGGACGGTATTAATGATGCACCGGCGCTGGCGCGAGCCGATATCGGCTTTGCAATGGGAGCTACAGGTACAGACACCGCTATAGAAACTGCCGATGTTGCCTTAATGGATGACAATCTTGGCAAAATTGCTGGTTTTATCCGCTTGTCACGCACCACAGCCCATATACTTTGGCAAAATATTGTCCTTGCTCTCGGCATCAAAGCGATATTCCTTATCCTCGCCTTTGCTGGAGAAGCTACCATGTGGATGGCAGTGTTTGCGGATATGGGTACCAGTCTGCTGGTTGTATTTAATGGATTGAGGTTGATGCAGAAGTGACCTAAGGAAACTCTGAAGAATTCCGTAATGTCACTGCGGGGCCTTCAAAGCGATTCACACTCTGCGTTACTGCTTTTTTAAGGTCTAGACATTCCAGCAAAGCCGCGCCTTAATTGTGAGCCGCTCTGAAGGCCAGAATCATCATGGAATTATTCAGAGATTCCCTCAATAGAGGGAATTGCCGCTTTATATTCTCCGTCGCCAATAACCAGTTGGCGGATTATAAATGGGGAAGTAATTTTTCCCCTGATCATTTTGCTATTCTAAAGATCATGAACCATGAGATCTGAGTAGCTTCCGCAAAATTGTGGGGAGGTATCACTAGAGGACTGACATCTTGCAGCCAGTATATTGAGCCAATACTAAGGATATCCCACTAAATCTATTTTGAAAATTTCCTCCATTCTATTTCAAGAGATATAGAGAACCTTTGCATAGCAGACCTGAACCCAGCTTACATTTTTTGTCTTATGCTCTAGCCATAGTGGGGTATATGACTTTAATGCTCACAATGCCGCTGACCAGCGCCATTGCATCCTCTCTGCAGGTAAAAACTGGCACTTTGCACTTAGGTATCAGCCTACTCTATTTCTTATTTTCCTTGTCAGCAATTCTGTTGAGTATGCTATCCGATATCTTTGGAGCGTATCGTATCTTAAAATACGCCCAATTAACTTCTATCGCTGGCTTGGCTTTACTTGCCAATGCTCAAGAGGTGACAGTATTTTATCTGGGATGTGTTTTGGTTGGTAGCGGTACAGGATGCTATTCATCCATCGGACGATCTGTGATGCTACGCCACTCTCATAATCCCGAGCATATCAAAAAGCGTACAGCCATACTCTCCTTGGCGATCATAGTCGCACCCATACTGTCTTTCACTCTAGCAAGATCTATGATTCCCTCCAACTGGAGATACGCGTATTACATAATGATGATAATTGAATTAACTACACTATTCTTTTCTCAATATGCACTGAGAGGAGATTACCAACCACTAACTAATATCAGATGTGTTTTGCATGTTTGGCTAAAATATATTTCCACCAGGAGCTGCCTTTTAAATATGCTTTCAACCGGGGTTGGATATGCGTTGATTTTACAAACAATCATTGGAAACTTCCATAACATTCTCAAACCCCATACAAACCTAACATATCTCCAAGTAAACCTATTAGCCTTTGGTCTAAGTGTATTCTATATTATTGGAATTGCTACTTTTCGAAAAGTCATTAATTCACCAAGGCTTCCCTTCACAAGAATTATTCTGACATCGCTGTTACCGGTCAGCCTACTTCTATATATTTTCCATCACTCAAGTCCAACTGCCACCCTAATTGCACTTTACGGAACTTGTTATATCATCGGATTCTTGAATCCGCTCTCCAGTAGTTTTGCCATGGCTGAAATAAAGGAGGGACAGGGCATGGCATCAGCATTATTAACGTTCTCTTTTGCCTTCACTTCGGCAATGTACAGCTTTATTCAGGGATACTTTGAAATTCCCATCCAACAGTTTCTGCCCTTATCCTTGGGATTTTCCTTTTTTGCTCTTTTTACCATCTCTATTCTCTTGAAGAAATACCAGTTTTAACCTTCTCTATTTAAATGGCTTAAGTCAACAAGAATTTAATTCCTGATCATGCCAAAATGGGTCATACCATTTTCAAACACTTTAATCACAAGATTCGGAAAAAGTACCCTTTGAACCCCAAATACTCAATTGGAACCAATTAGTATTCACCACTTTGAACCAATATTATCGTACGCGCATATCTCTGATATAATCTATAAAACGTTTCGGTTGGTCAAGCCCCACATAAACCCGCTGAAAAGACAAGCCATCTTGCTTCAAGCCAATAACAACATTTGGGTTGGCCGAATAGTTGTAACGTTTGACATTCTCTTGTCTTTTAATATATCCATGACTTTCATCAACATATAAGATATCGCCTAGAGAGATTTTTTTACTGTTGAAAATCCCAAAACGGATAATTACTTCTTCTGATGTTATTGATATTGGGCGTCTCGACATGGATCGGTAATCGGCGACTAAAAAAAGCAAGCCCAAAACACTTAACAAGCTAACAATATTTGCGGCCATGGGAGACCAAATAAAATGAACTACTGTATGAACTATTGGTAGCTCCAGCAATATTAAACAAATAAAGCCAAGCGCTGTACTTTGGGCACCATCTTTTAAATGGTAACTGAAATACCTATCGCCTCGATATCTATGAAAGCAAATAGACTTCGCCCAGAAAGCAAACATCCATACTCTAGTCTCAAAAGTTATAATTTTGGAAAGGACTCCTCTGCCAGCATATTTCTGAACTGACTCTTCAATGGCGACATCAGGATCTTCCTGCCTTTTGAAAGCTTTCTTAATTGCCACAATCATGGTTATAATCGCCATTATCTCTACCAGGACAAAGCACCCAGTACTAGATATCGACCAGACTCTAAATACACCCAAAGAAACTTACTCTCCTCTGGAATAATAAAACTGCCAACCAGAATGGCAATACAGATGTATGCAGCCGCTTTTGCTAATGCTTGCTTCTTGTTTCTTACACTTACAAGGCATAACAAAGGGAGTGTGAACAAGGCATCAGTTAAAAAAAGCCATTCATGATTTGCATTGCCAAAATCATTCAGCTTGGTATTCGTACCATAGTAAAATCCCCACGAGACAGAAATAGAAACCAAAAAAATAAAAGGTAGACTTTTTCTTAGCTCTAGATTCATCACTTCCCCCTTTCAGAGAATTGTTGACAGACAACCATAAGAAAAATCAGGCTTTTGCTCCCGCCACCCCTAGTTTCTATTGCTTTTCCAGCGTGCAAGCAAATCAATGGCAGCAACCACGAAAGCAAAGGAAGACATTATCACTACAATTAGTGGCTTTTTCAAAAAAACTTCTTGCTTAAGAATACAATTAACTCTGTAGTACTAACTACCCCTGAATGAGCAAGGGTATCTTAAGTTACATTTTTTATTTAGGTAGCGCCCTCTGAGATTTAACTCTTCAGGTAGTGCTTATGTACTAAGTTAATAACAATCTTCAGCACTCTTCTTGCAAAGTAAGCAACAGAAAAAGCCACTACAAATTGGCCGCTCATTTGTAAAAGAAATTTTGGCCAAAAATCTATCTCTTCAGTAAACAGAGATAATACAAGATTACCTGGAAACAGGAAAACACCAAAATATTCCCAACCCCCACCTACAATAACCCAGTTATAGGTAAAGACAACTAATCCAATCAATAAGGTGAGAGCAGAAATTGTGATTGAAAACTTAACATCCTTGTTCATACGCATCTCTTTGTGGTAGCCGGGTGAATTATCTATTATACAAAGCAACATCACTTCCTTTCTACGATCTCTTTCTTAATATAGATACCTAGTCGCTTTGCAAGGCGGACCAAATTTCCTCTATCTG
Source organism: Microbulbifer epialgicus (assembly GCF_041447265.1). Classification (NCBI taxonomy): domain Bacteria; kingdom Pseudomonadati; phylum Pseudomonadota; class Gammaproteobacteria; order Cellvibrionales; family Microbulbiferaceae; genus Microbulbifer; species Microbulbifer epialgicus. The sequence goes on along the minus strand of NZ_JBGMEK010000073.1, from coordinate 5,883 downwards.
TAGAAAGTAATTTCGCAGCCTGGCTCCATTTTCCATCACACTCGGCTAACATATGCTTTATAAGTTCACGCTGGTAATCTTCAGTTGCAGACCTGAGGCTCACTACCTCAAGTGGTGGTTGAATCGGTTTCTCACGCTCTGCCTGCGTTACGGTATCGTCAGGAATCTCTATATGCACCGCAGAAAGTGACACGATTTCTGAAGGAGATGAGCCCTTTCTAGCTTTTAGCGCAGCACGGCTAATGATGTGCTCCAACTCCCTTACGTTCCCCGGCCACCCATAGCGCTTTAGCTTACGGGAGGCTTCTGCCGACAATTTTAGCTGACGAAAGCCAAGTTTTCTGCAAGACTTCTCCAGAAAGTAGTCCGCAAGTAATAGGACATCATTCTCTCTTCGCGATAACGGGGGCACCTCTAAGGGGTATACGGATAAGCGATGATACAAATCAGCTCTAAAGCCCCCATCTTCAATCTCCTTCAATAACTCCCGGTTTGTTGCGGCTACGATGCGCACATCCACATGCTGGACCGTATCTTTACCAACCGGCTGGATTTCACCACTTTGCAGCACCCTCAACAGTTTGCTCTGTACCGCCAAGGGCAACTCGCCCACTTCATCAAGGAAGATAGTCCCGCCATTAGCCAGCAAAAACTTACCTGGCCGCTCGCGATCTGCCCCAGTGAAAGCGCCTTTGGCATGTCCAAAAAGCTCCGCCTCAGCCAAAGTCTCCGTTAAGGATGCACAATTGAGGTATACAAGTGGCTTTTCCCTACGAGTTGAGAGCCTGTGTACAGTACGAGCCACTAACTCCTTACCAACACCTGTCTCACCAAGGATCAGGACGTTGTAGTCGGAACCTGCTACCAACTCAATATCGCTACGCAGGGCTTTCATGACTTGGCTCTCTCCAATGAGCTCCCCACCATCTCTTAGAAAAGCCTCCTGTGTAAGTTCTTTTACCAACTGTTCTGCATGTTCCGCAGAAAGAGAAAGCTCTTTTAACTCCAGAGCTGTTTTTAGTGTTGCTGCAGACAGGGCTGCTATCAACTCAAGGGTCCTGCCACTAATTCGGCCATAAGCATCTGAAGCCATGCTATCGAGAGTTAGCAAGCCCACCAAGTGGTTATCAGAATACAAGGGCAAACCCATGCAAGAGTGCACCGGCAAGTCTCCTTCCCTATCCAGTAGCAAGCCATCAAAAGGATCTGGCAAATTACAATCTGATGGGAAGCGAACCGGATTTTCCGAGGCACAGATCTGGGCGAGGCGAGGATGTTCACTGACTACAAAACGGCGGCCAAGCGTTCTTCTGGCAAGCCCTTGTACTGCCAGGGGGGTAAGCACGTTCTCATTTAACCCCAGTAGGGCCACAGCATCACACTTAATAGCTTTGCGGATAGTAGAGAGGAGGCGTTCAAAGCGATCACTGTTGTTAAGGCTATTAGCCAGATCCAGTGCTACTTCCAATAGGAGGTTGGCGTTTATATCTGTCATACATGCAAAGGTCCATATGATTCATTTGTGTCATTATGACACACAAAATCAATAAGTCATAATGACACGAGCAAACCGTAGCCCCTCCTATCATATTGATTTTTAAGCATTTTTATTTTTGGCATGGCGCTTGCTGGTTATACAGCGAGACCAAAATTGCCATAGAGATTAAAAATGCTCGACACTGAAAACCCTGTCCTGCGCAGACGCTTCGAACTTTTGCTAAAAGCTGGCAATCTTACCCTTCTACTATCAGTTCTTTTTTTGATAGTAACTGTCGTTATCTGCTACCCCATGTCTCACTATTTCTCCCTTCCGGCACAGGTCGCCGGCCATATCTTTATGGTGATCAGCGCAACACTAATAAAAATCGGATACATAAGCCGCTGCGTCGCACAATATAGCCTCTCTTTAGAGGTGAGATAAGTAGCCGCTTTCTCACTCATTGGCTGAACGTAACTATCAGCATTTTTTTGCAGGCATTGGACTAATGCCTCTGTTTCGGATTGTCCACGATAAATTTTCCGTTAGGTGTATATAGGAGCAAATCATGTTGACATCTAGAGAAATCAAAATTGTTAAAGCCACAAGTCCAGTACTCGATAGTGCAGGCGTAGATATCACAAAGTATTTCTACAGCAGAATGTTTTCTTGCAATCCCGAGTTAAAAAACATATTCAATATGAGCAATCAGGAGAGTGGTAAACAGCCATTTGCCCTCTTCAGTGCAATATCAACTTTCTCAAAGAATATTGACAATCTCCCAACTCTGACTCCTTTAATTGAAAGGGTTGCTCAAAAGCATACCAGCTATTTTATTCAGCCTGAGCAATACAAAGTCGTAGGAGAGCATTTACTTGCCACTCTCATGGAGATTATGCCTGATACATTCACCTCCGAAGTTATTGATGCTTGGCGAAGGGCTTATGACCTATTTGCGAAGTTATTAATAGGACGAGAACATGAACTCTATGACTTCTCAAGAAGCACCTTCGGCGGCTGGCATGGCCCCAGGCAGTTTATTGTTGAGGATAAAACCGTTGAGTCTGAGCTGGTTACCAGCTTTGTCTTAAAGCCAGAGGATGGAAATAATGTAATTGATTACCAGCCTGGCCAATACCTGGGAATTCAGGTAAAACCTCCCAAACATGAATACCTTGAGATCCGCCAATATTCACTCTCCAACAAACCCAACGGTACAACCTATAGAATCAGTGTAAAAAGAGAAAGCCAGCCAAGAGATGGTATCGTCTCTTCTTACTTACATGAAAGTGTGGAGGTTGGGGATATCCTGGAGGCCTACCCACCAAGCGGCGCCTTCTTCCTTAATGTCTCAATAAAGCCAATTGTATTGATTTCTGCCGGTGTTGGCCTAACTCCTTTGCTCTCCATGCTGGAATCCATACATGAAAAGGAGCCAGACAGGAAAATTACTTTCTTGCATGCCTGCGAGAAAGAAGAGCAACACTCGTTCAAGAAACGACTTGCGGAACTATCTTCAGTCAATTCAAACCTAAAACACTACTACTGGTATGCTTCAGGCGCTAAAGGAGACAGATTTTCCGGACTTATGCATCTGGATTTTGTCCGGGAACAGCTACCCATTACCCAGGGCGATTTCTATTTATGCGGCCCAACAGGTTTCATGAAGAATATTAAGGAACAACTTATGGAGCTAGGAGTTGATTCCGGTAGGATATTTTATGAAGTGTTTGGTCCGCATAGTGATATATAGAAAATAAAAGTAAAGCATAAAATCACTTTTGCATTCTAAACTATACGATTGCTTACAATGGCTTCATCTATTGGGACCCGCTAACCAGGCAGGCTACCGCCAGGTGAAGTCTTGAAAAGCCGACGTCATTAGAGCGGACAGACTAAAGCTTAAAAACTCTCTCAGCATTCTTATACAAAAAAAACTCCGACACTTCTTCATCCAGCTCCAACAGATGCATCTCTTTCATGCAAGCTTCCGGTGTCAGCATCGGGTAGTTAGTGCCAAACATCACTTTATTCTTGCCATGGGCCTTCATAAATGAAACCAACTCTTTGGGGTATCGCTTAGGTTTATATGCAGAAGTATCTATATACACATTTGGAAACTTGGTGGCGAAAGCGATCATCTCGTTATGCCAAGGATAACCTATATGACCACAAACTATCTTCAAATCTGGGAAGTCAAGCGCTACTCTTTCGATATGAATAGGCCGACCGGATTCAGAACTGCGTAAGGGGCCTGTGAGCCCAACTTGCAAACAAACGGGCACATCCAGCTCAACGCAAGCGGCATACAGTGGATAATATAGGGGGTGCGTACATGGAAGCTCCCACAGCCACTGCACGATGCGCAAGCCTTTAAAGCCATGTTCACAGACATATTTACGTAACTCTTGAACTGCCACTATGGGGTTTCTCAAATCAACTGAGGCAAGCCCAGAAAATTTGTCTGGGTGAGTCGAGGTTATTGCAAGAACTTCTTCATTACTAATCAGTGCTCCACTAGGACCATGCCAAGCAGAGATAAGCGCCTTGGAGACATTCGCTGATTCCATCGCCAGCAATGTCCACTCCAGAGGCAATTCTTTAAAGTCTTGTCGTGTCCACCTCTTCAATGTATCTAAGAAGGGCTCAGCAAGAAAACGCTCTGTTGGATGCTGAGCCCATACATCAATTACTGTCGTCATAGTAGCAGCTCCCTTATATTAGACTTGCTATTAAACGTTCTATGGAGGCCAATGCTTCCTTGCATAATCCTACAAAGCTTGTAGCGCGGTAAAAGTACTAAACCACATCATTCATAGTTACAATATCTGCCTATTTATAGTCGTTAACTAATTGGCCATTTGATGACTCTTGAAACTGAGGGTATTTATCCTCAATATCGTAAAAATCAGACTTTTCGCTGACAAATATATGCCCCATCGTTTTCAACCCGGTTGGGCCATCCAATGATCCAGCAATAATTCCAGTTGCATCAAGCTCATACGGCTCCCAAAAGAGCCCTGAGCCACACTCCCGGCAGAACCCCCTGCGAGCAATGTCTGATGTTTTATACCAAGCTAACCCATCATCTTTTGTTATCTTAATATTAACTTTGCGAGCTTTTGTGTGGGGACCAAAGTTTCCATGCAGCTTTTGACACATACCACAATGACAGTTTACTACGTTTCGCAGCGGCCCTTTCACCTCGTATCGTACAGCTCCACATAAACAACCGCCGACTGAAATTGCATTATCATCAATCATATAATTTACCTGTATACATGTAGCACCGCAATTAATCGGGAAAATTCAATTAAATATATCCTTTGATACTATTTACCACTTTATTTGTTAAATTGATTTATCCAAAGTGTAAGCACAACTCAAATAGATTATTTTATATGCAGCTAAAAAGAATAATGATCTAGCAGAAGTAGCAACCGGCCTTAGTAAAAATCTTGTTCAAACCACCTATTTTTCTTTTTCCTTTAGAATGCTATTTTTGCCGCGTTGAAAGCTAAAATAAATAACGGAATATTGGATAAAAAGAAAATAACAAAACGAATTTCAATCTTATTCCACAAGACCTGGACAAGACTATGAAGTATCCGCAATCCAACATACAGCCAAGAAGCAATAATATTCACCTCTGTAGCTCCATCAAGGAAAGTTAGAGAAAGCACAATGGCATAGAAGACAGTAGGCTGTTCCAGTAGATGATTGTAATTATCCGCTTTCCAGCGAACTCTTGGCGGAAGTTTCGACATTTGAGTGCCGACTGGCGAGGGTGTTCAAAACTCTGTGTCAGCCAAGTAGCCTCATAAGCTGATGTATTTTTCCAAACGATCTGGAAAGTGGATCGTCAGTTGTGACAGTGTCAGATTCCAATTTTGGATCGGGTGCGTCCAGCGCTCGGAAGCTTTTAGTATACCGGCGTACAGAAGCTTCAGTAAGCTATTCTCATTGCTGAAGCCGCCTTTGGTCTTGGTCAACTTGCGGAACTGCCGGTGTACAGCTTCAACTGCATTAGTGGTATAGATCGGGGTACGGACGTACTCCGGGTATTTGAAGTAGGTCGAGAGGGTTGGCCATTTGCCGCGCCACGACTTGATCACCATCGGGTATTGATCTCCCCACTTAGCCTCCAGTTCATTCAGGGCACTCTCAGCAGCATTGAGCGTTGCCGCTTTATAGACGCACTTCAGATCAGCCATAAAGGCCTTCTGATTTTTTGAAGCCACATACTTCATGGAATTGCGGATCTGGTGGATGATGCAGTGCTGGATCTCGGTCTTGGGGTAGATGCTCTCTATGGCTTCGGGGAAGCCCTGCAGGCCATCGACACAAGCAATCAGGATATCTTTGACCCCACGATTATAAAGATCGGTTAGAACACCCAGCCAGTG
>NZ_JBGMEK010000072.1:0-21547 GCF_041447265.1 Microbulbifer epialgicus | reverse complement strand
ATCGGCGAGCTGCTGCCACATAACTGGGCACCTGCTGCCAAGGTGTGATGGCCGGACGCTTACCTCTAGGGTTAATTTCTGGTTGTTTAATTAAGCAATTTATTTGGGCGAGTGTATACGGGATCAAAAAAAGGTGGATGAGTAGTCAATTAAGTGGTTTAGTTGACGATAAAAGCACTAACTAGTTGAAATTTAGGATAAAATCAGAAAAGTAGTTAAGTACTTAACTTGGGCGTCCAGCGAATTCCAACAACTTATCTAAAGTTTCTATGTCTGCCACCAACAAACCACCAGCACCAATCATCGATAACCTCAGTAATCTTGAGAATCCATTTCGCCGCACGAACTTTCCATCGAGCCAATATCTCAACAAGCAGATCCCTGATGCTGATACTGATCTGGAATTCGCACTCAAGTTTCTCTACAGCTATAACGGTAGCCAAGCAACGTTTAACAGCTATCGCCGTGAGATTGAACGACTGCTGCAATGGGCGTGGCGTGTTGAAGAAGTATCAATCATGACACTAAAACGTGAACACATTGAGGATTTCGTACAGTTCTGTATTGAACCACCAATTGCCTGGATCGGTACCAAGAACGTGGCTAGATTCAAAAGCCAAAACGGCGAGCGTGTTGTGAATTCTGATTGGCGACCATTCGTAGTCAGTGTCTCCAAGGTTGAGTTTAGAGCAGGCAAAACTCCCTCACCCAAAGAGTTCAGGCCATCCCAGGCTGCCATCAAGTGCATATTTACAGCGCTATCATCTTTCTTTGACTTCCTGTATCAGGAAGGCTTGGTACAAGCGAACCCTGTTGCGCTGATCCGCCAAAAAAGCAAGTTTGTGCGGCGCGAGCAACAAAGCCAGGTTGTACGCCGTATTAGCAATCTACAGTGGGACTATGTGCTTGAAACTGCCGAGATCATGGCTGAGATGTCGCCAGCAGACCATGAGCGTACGCTGTTTATCATGAATGCCCTTTTCGCCATGTATCTTCGTATCTCTGAATTAGTTGCGGATGAAAGATCGGCACCAGTTATGGGTGATTTCAAGAAAGATCGCGACGGAAACTGGTGGTTTCATGTCACAGGTAAGGGGAATAAAGGTCGTGCCATTACCGTCTGCGACCAAATGTTAAATGCCCTAAAACGCTACAGAAACCATTTGCAGCTCCCTACTCTGCCTAGTATCAATGAGCAGACGCCACTGGTCCAAAAGTCTCGCGGTAAAGGGGCTGTTACCAGTAGTCGACAAGTGCGACTGATCGTACAAAGCTGTTTCGATGCCGCCTATCAGCGTATGGTTGAAGAAGGTTTGGGCGAAGATGCCGAAGAGCTGAAAGCAGCCACAGTACACTGGTTGCGGCATACCGGTATTTCAGAAGATGTAAAAAACCGGCCCCGTGAACATGTGCGCGATGATGCCGGCCACGCCAGTATGGCAACTACTGATCGGTATATTGATTCGGATATGCGTGAGCGGCATGAAAGTGGGCGCAGTAAGCGGGTTAAGGAGGTGGGGTAGTATTCTGCCCTGCCCTCAATAAACTAAGCCAACTAATTATCATAATTTCCCGCTTCTCTGAAGGCACTTGTAGCGAAGGATCACCCCACCCGACTCCAGGGCATCCACTCGCATAAGTTCGAAACTCTTCTGGATGGAGTCAGTTTTGAAGAGAGGCGAGCCTGCTCCAAGGACTATGGGCGCGAGGCATATCCGGCATTCGTCGACAAGACCTTCTGTGAGCAGGGTAGCGACAAGATCGGCACTGCCAAATACGAAGATATCCTTCTTCTCCGTCTCCGCTTTAAGTGTGCGAACATGTTCGGCAGCCTCTCCTGTTAGGAGGCGCGTATTTGACCAATTAGCTGTGTCGAGCGTGCGCGTGATAACAGCCTTCTCAAGCGTATTCATCATATCCGCAATCGGCCCAGTTTCGTTCTGCCAATAATCGGCCATCCCTTCATAAGTACGACGTCCAAACAGCAGCGTGCCGATCTCATCGCCCTGTTGAAGAGAGAAGTTCTCTAGCTCCTCGCCCCATACTGTTTCATGATGATCCAGCATCCAGGGCGCGGTGCCTTCGAAGCATCCATCCAACGTCATTACATTCCAAACAACTAAACGCCTCATATTCTGTTTCTCTTAAACGGGCGCAATCATAACCTGGAGCAACAATCGCAGAACGCAGCCTTGAGATCGCTTGCAATCAACTGCAACAGAAAGCGCATAACAAATATTCGGCATGCCTGCGCGCAGACCGCCAATAAATACCACTTTTACAATCTACATCCGTTCCTTTTTGAGTGAGTAAGCAGTTGAATGCTCCCACCCCTTACAGCTAGATGATGTGTGGCGGGCACCTCTATCAGTCATATTCATTGTGCCTCCGCCACCAATGATACGGCTGTGTCTGCCGAGTGCCTTCGGGGGCTTCTTCCCAGTTTTCCTGGCGGCCGAGCGGCGTGAGATCTAGAAAAGTCCACACAGTACCAAGAGTCTCAAGACCTCGGCCGGTGGTGAAATAGGTTCGATAGACATCCTCGCCATCGCGATAGAAGACGTTGAGGCCAAATCCGGTAGTCACGTCAAAATCAGCGTTGAAGCTGTCCTTCGTCTCGTACCAGGGGATTGCCCAACCCATGCGTTTCTGGAACGCCTCTATCTCAATGATCGGCGCTTTTGAAACGAAGACGAGAGAGGTATCTCGCGCATGCAGATGGGAGAGATGGGGGATCTGATCGGCTACCATACAGCAGCCTTCGCAAGGGCTAGGATCAGCGGGCTTCAACATATGATGGTAAACGATTAGTTGCGCGCGGTCATTGAACAGGTCAGCTAGAGTCGCGGTCCCTCCGGGGCCCGCAAAGGTATAATTCTTGTTGATCTTCACCCAACCCGAATGCCGGCGTTTTTCTGCCAACCGATCATGCGCACGGGTCAGTTCCTTCTCGGCCTTGCGGAGTTCAGCGAGATCACCCTTCCAGACCTCCGGCGACACTATGTGCCGTACTACTCCGGAGATCTCCTTAGTATTCCTGCTTTGAATTTCAGTCATAATCAGCTCTAGGTCTTGGTGGGTTGAGTAGAATGTTTCTCCGCGAGCTCAAACTTGCTCGGCCGCCGCCTCAATCGTCGCTATATCAATCTTGCTCATGCCCATCATCGCCTCAAAGGCACGCTTCGCCTTGCTGCGATCAGGGTTCGTTGTAAGATCTAGCAGCGGTCTTGGCGTGATTTGCCAGGAGTGACCCCAGCGGTCCTTGCACCATCCACAGGCGCTTTCCTGCCCACCGTTGTCGACGATTGCATTCCAGTAGCGGTCAGTTTCTTCCTGGTTCTCAGTAATGACCATAAAACTGACCGCTTCATTCGGAGTGAATTTGGGACCGCCGTTCAGACCGACAAACTTGCGCCCAAGCACGGTGAATTCGACCGTCAGTTCATTGCCTTCCTCGCCGCCGGGATAGTCGGTCGCCGCCTGATTAACTCGGTCGACATAACTGTCGGGAAAGGTCGCGGCATAGAATTCCGCCGCCTTCTTTGCTTCGCCGTGGTTGAACCACAGGCAGTTGACGACTTCGGTCATATCTATTCTCCTCATGCTTTGGACGGTTTGATTGTTTGCTCTATTGCAAGTCTCACATCGATCACTCATGGCAGGTATTTTGAGTAAGCCTGCGCTTTGTATTTTGAACCCAGCGAAGAGCTTACAAGCGTAGGCAACTCATCAGACACTGGGTTTCATTAGCATTTAGGGTCATATAGCGTCCTCCGGCGGATGCTCTGCGAACCACTCAACGATTTTGGGCATGTTCATCTCAAACGGCCCGCCCATGTAAACGTTGAAAACGCCGGCGCGCTGATCACTGCGGTTTTCAAAGTCGTGCTGGACGCCGGGGGGTATGGAAATGACTGTGCCTTTTTTCGCATCGCGCCACCGATCACCCACTAGGAACGTCATCGTGCCTTCCAGAACATAAAATAGCTCGGCTTCAGTTTCATGCGAGTGTGCGCCGAAGCCCTTGGTTTTCGGTTCAATCCACCATTCCGAAACTGAGTATTGATTTGCTGTTTCTTTACCGTCAGCCTTAAAGATCGCTGCGATGCGCCCCATGTCGTAAATGCGCCCGCATTCAGGTTCGATAAAGACCTCTGTTCCTTTGGTGTTAGTCATGAATGACGGCCTCCGTGTCCTTCCGCGGACGATGTTCTGTTGCCTCGTCGAGCGCAATAAAGATCGCCTGGGCCAGCTCGGCTACATCAGCAGAATGCCAAAGGCCACTCAGGACAATTGAGCGTACGCTTCGCCAAGTTGCCAAGCCTTGTTGATCTGTGGTGGTTTGTTCACCCATGCCCTCCTTTTTATCGTTCCATAGCGCCTTTGCCGGCAATTATTTTGTTGCGGAACTTCGCTATTCTCGAAATGCGTGTAGCCGGTTTCTTGGCTGAATTTAGGTTGAAGGTATAGCTTCGCTGGCGCCCCGGTGTTAATGCATGAAACGCTTCAGCAAGCTCAGGATCAGCATCCATGGCTTCAACCAGTTCATCAGGGAGCTCTATATCGCGTTCTACTTTTGGGGGCTTAATGCCCGCCTCGGCATAACCCATCGCTTCTTTGATATAGGCCCGTATGACTGGTTCGAGCTTTCCCACCTGGTCGTTGGCCTTCAAGAGGATCATGTGTGGGTGCTGCGTATTCGCGCCGCGCTTCTGAAGTACGCCTTCGGGATCTTTCATCAGTGCCGCATCCATGAAGCCAATGAGGAATCCCTCTCGAAACGCCCCTAGGATGACAATGTTTCGACCGGCGAACGTGTAGCAAGGCTGCCCCCACTTTACGGTTTCTTCCAGATCCATACTCAGGCATATCCGGCGCAATTCGATAAGGCCGGATTTCCATTTCTGGGTCGAGCAATCGGGCGTCGCGAAGCGCTCGCAACGCCCGCAACCTTTCGAAAAATAATCCGCGATATCTGAAATCATGGCCATATACAATTGCCTCAATGGAGTTCCAACCGCAATGTGACCAGCAACAACTATTGGATAAATCCTATGTGACAGTCACTCCTCTGGTAGTTTGATGTCTCACTATCAAACTACCGTTTTTTTTGGGGGGAATTACTACTGGGTCAGAAGGAAAGGATACACTGTACTCGAGACGCGCTGTGACTACATCCCTGTAAGCTCGTAATCGGCATCCATGCCTCATACGGTCCCAAGCGCAGTGTATTCTTTCCTTCCCACTTTTTAGTAGATTTTCATGCCCCCTGCCCTGCGGCTTCTGCCTTGGAGCCCTCATAATTCAGCATCCATGGCGTTCCATATTTATCCGTGAGTAACGCGAAACGTTCAGCCCAAAATGTTTCGACAGGGGCCATGTCTATGGCTTTTGCCTCCTTCGAGAATATGTCGTAGATGCGATCAAACTCCTTACGCGATTTAGGCGGAATAAAAACGCGGAAACCTTGCGGCTTCTCGTACATCGCATCGGAGTTGTCGGAGGCCATTAAGGTAGCGTTGCCTAATGTCATAGCCATGTTCATAACCATATCGTCGCCGCCGGGCATTCGACTTTCGGGGTTGGGTGCATCTGCATTTAGGAGGGTGCCCCAGATCTCACCGCCGAGCGTCTCGGCATAATGAGTCATCGCCTCAAGGCAGTTTCCCTTGAATGTCAGGTAAATGATGGGTTCCATAACTATCAATCTCCTTTCACTATTGTCGCAGTGTCAGATTTCCGCGCTTTGATTCCATCTAAACTTGAAGCCTCATATAGCGGACGGAGTTCAATTTCATAGGCGCCCTCCATTGGGTTCGGGCACCGAGTAGCCCATGCCATCGCTTCCTCAATATCGCGCACTTCCCAGAGCCAAAAACCTGACACGAGTTGTTCGCATCCCGGGAAGGGGCCATCAACTACCGATATTGCGTTACCATCAGATATAAGGCGCTTACCTTCAGCTGAAGGTTTGAGGCCAGCTGCCATGCGTCGGATACCTGCATCGAGAAGTGCCTTATTATAGTGATCCATAGCGTCCCGAACTGTCTGCGGCGGCAACTTACCTGCCTCGGCCGCTGCCGTCGCTTTGATCAGCACCATGACTAGCATTCAAATTCTCCTTTCGGTTACGCCACTTTCCACTTGGACTACCGGCGCTAATCTTGTTGAAGTGAGAAATCACCAGTCGTGACATTTCCGTCTCGAACGTAGATCACGCAAATTGCGCCGCTCTCTGTCGTCGTGGATTGCTGAATTTGGAATCCAACAGGGATTGCACCGGCACCGAAGAGGCGCTTTCCTTTACCCAGGACTAAAGGAAAAATCAGCAGTTTAAATTGATCAACAAGATCTGCTTTGAGTAGCGTTTGGATAAAGTTGGCACTGCCCGGCACCAGCAAGTCAGGACCATCGCTTGCCTTAATTTCACGAAGTCGCGCAACCGGATCATCGCCTAGCCACTCGCTGCCTTGCCAGGTAAATTCGGGTTTCGTGCGCGAAGCCACATACCGCGTTGTGCGGTCGATTTTTTTAGCCATCTGGATTTCGCCATCATCAACACTCTCGGGCGGAGGATCAGCAGCCACTCTTGGCCAATGGGTAGCAAAAATATCGTAAGTCCGATAGCCAAGCAGGAGCTCGAATGGGGCTGCGAACACTTCCCCCATAAATTCACCAACGCCTTCATCGAAATAGGGCGCCACCCACCCACCATGCTCGAAGCCGCCCGAAGTGTCTTCCTCTGGACCCCCAGGCGCCTGCATCACGCCATCCAGACTAACAAACGTGTTCACAATTATTTTTCGCACTCGGTTTTTCCTTGTTAGTTACATTGATCAAAAGGACATCGTCGGGTGTGCTTACGCTGCTGCCGTCAATTGCCATTAAAGCCTTGAGAGCAACAATATCAATCTTCTTCATTCGATTTCTGCATTTGTTGCTTCCAAGTGAGCAGCCAGATTAGAAAGGGCGCTCTGCCATCCATTGTGCGTTCCGTCGATCATTCCCGAACCGACCAGGGAGGCTATCTGTATCGTTACCTCGAGTTCTGTCACGCTTTTATTTTCGCTAATCGCCACGGTGATCACAGAGGCACTCAATAAAGAGTCGTCCGTAGATACACGTTCGGTAAATAACAGCCGATGTGGCCTATTGATTTGGTAGTAGTGTGTTTCGACCCGGAACCGCAGATCATTCTTTTGGCCGCACCGATGAACATCAACGCCTCCGACGCGAAAGTCGTCTTTGAGAAACTCGATTGCTTCATCCTCAGAGGGTGGCCCCCATATCGAACGGGCTTTCGGGTCTACCCATGCAGAAAACACCTTTTCTGCCGGTACTTTGATTGTTTTGCTGATCGATATGGTGCCGTGGGATAACTGCTGGCTCATGCTAGCCTCTCTGCTCTATGGCGGTTCCATAGCTATCGATAAAAAAGTTAGCCGATTGGGTAACTATAAAAAGCAATAATAATTAGGTCAATGGATAACTGACAAGTGGCGCAAATGGATGAGGGAATTTGCCTCTGTCTATTCAAAGTGAGACTCAGTGCGCAACTACGATGATTGGCAATACCATCAGCGCGACTCAATAAGTGGATTCAAAAAGTCTGTAGCAACGATTACTTCCGTACGCGCCAAAAAGGAGTGGCCAGCGTGTAACACAAGCTGTTTAGAATGGTACTGTAGGCTACTACAACTACCACTCGAAGTGGAGGTGTAGGTATTTGACGGGCATCCCTCGATAGCTGGCGATCAGAGCCAGTCCGGTAGGGCTGCCAAGCTCAGGCGGCCTGCCCTGTTACAGCACCACCTGCCAACTCATAGCTCTGGCTCTCGCAGCGATAGAGGGGTGAGCTATGGAACTTGTAATATGGGACCCTGTATCTTTATCGCACTCAATCATCCTGCCTTTCAGTGCCAAGCGCTTCGACATAGCTCGCCATTCGTACCATCCGCCCTTCCCATAGCGCCGTCTGTGTATTGATCCAATTTTCTGCAGCTGTCAGCTGCTTAGGTCTAATCTCACAGGTTCGCACGCGACCAATTTTCTTGGAGCGGATCAAACCCGCATCTTCCAGCACACCAATGTGCTTCATGAACGACGGTAGTGCCATTTCGAACGGTTTAGCGAGTTCGGTGATCGACGCTGGTCCACTCGTTAGGTGCTGAATGACAGCGCGGCGCGTCGGATCTGCTAGAGCCTGGAAGACTGTATTCAGATTGTCATGATTGTTACCCATCTGACTAAGTATATAGGTGAAAAATCGTTAGGCAATGGCTGCCGGATCCAGCTACGCATAAAAAACGGTTACAGCCAGTGCCTCGAACCTCAGGGCTACAGTTTCCTATCAAAATACGGCGCTTGCTTTAAAGCGGTTCATCTCTTCTCTATACGGGTCATTTTTCTGGGCGCATTACAGCGCAAATTCGCATTGCCGCTTGATCCCTTGATGAAACCTGACGTATCAGTAGCAATCGGAAGCACTTTCTCGACCAATGTGATGAATACCTTTCCAGGCTCCTCAGCGAGAATTTCGTGGGCGGAATGTTCAAACCATACGACTTCTTTGTAGGGTGACTCGAGGGCGCGAGACCATTCTGCCGCCAGCGTCGAAGATACATTGTAATCGTGCCTTCCGAGAAACAAAAACATCGGTGTTTCAAGGCAATTCAAAGAACCAAAATTGACCTCCATGGCCGCACCGAGAAGGTGTGTCATCGAGAACTTCTGAGCCTCGAAAATGAGAGAAACGTCCTCAACCGAATGTATCGGAGACAGCCGGAAAGCGGCGCTTTCAAAACCGGCGTCGGCCCTTTTATAAGCCGCACCTCCATAGTGATTTAGCCATTTGCGCTGAAGGAGCAATTCTTCAAGCAATGGCCGCGTTTCTTTGACAGCATAGGGAGAAAGGGAAGCCAGTTCCTCTATAGCCTTTGAATTGTTCGCCGCTTTTGCTTGGTTAAGCGTCCAGCGCCATCCCCTGCGTTCGCTCTCATAAAAATCAATCGCCTGTCCAACGCCAATATAGGCGTGCAGCCATTCCGGATGGCGCTCCGCGAGAGCCAGACCCAGAATACTGCCCCAGCTATGTCCGAGAACAAATATCCTGTCCTTGTCAAACCGCGAACGGGCCCATTGGACAATCTCGTCAACATCCGCATCCATCCGCTGACGAGTCATCGTAGGGGCAACCACATCGGGGTCGTTGATCGTGTAAGTCTTGCCTGCGCCGCGCTGATCCCAGTGGATCACGGTGAAATATTCATCCCATCCCTGGCTTACCCACCAGCTGATAGGCGAAGAAACCCAACCGGGACCGCCATGAATGACCAGGAGCACAGGGTTATTGGAGTCACGCCCTCTCACCGAGACGAATTGTTTAATCCCGCCAATGCGGAGCGCTTCTTCAATCTCAATACCGCCAGGTGCCACTATTGAATGTAGCTCCGATATGATATCGGCTGCTTGCGCACAACATGCCGTTTCCTGCCTAGCGTTACTCGCCGCCGCAACGTAGCCGGAAGTGGCGATGGTAAACAGCGCCAAAAAACATAAGCGAATATTTTTCATATTATTTTGTTCTACTGAAATATCCGAGATACCTATTACATCCTTTCAGTCGTCGATAGGGCCGATGCCCTGTTTGGCCAGCTTTGCAATGCCGCTCTTCATGGCTTCTAGCGCTTCCTTAGGGTGGCCCTGCCACTCCTCCACCTCGCCGATCACACGCAGAGGTTTGCGAGACCGGAATGACTTCGTAGGGTTACCAGGAAACCTTTTATCAGTCACATTGGGGTCGTCTTCGATTGGACCCGTCGCCTCGACGATATAGATCCGCTCCGGACCATCGCCGAGCGCCAGTTCGGCTCCCCAAATCGCAGCATCGAGTGTCCGAGCCAGATAAACATGGCCGAGCGCCTTCTTGCCGAAGTTCGGATCGCCTCCCGGCATGAGCAGATCCCCCATTTTGAGGTCTGCTCGCGTTCCATGATAGTAAGTCCACTCCCGAACCTCCGATTTGACTCGTACCTGCCCTTTTGATCGATGTGACATATAAGGGTGGCGCGGTGCATGCTCGGTTAAAAGTTCGGCCGCATCTTCAATCTCACCTTCTGTCTCCACCATATACACCCTCGGCGGCCCATTGCCCTCGGCGAGTTCTGCAGCCCATATGGCTGCATCCAGATCGGGCGACATATAAGTGAGCGGCACCTCAGTATTGTCATCTGCTGTGCCAAATGGGTCGCTGGGTGTGATGACATCTCCCGGGCAGAGATTTGTTCGGGAACCATGGTAAAACTGCTTAATGCTCGATTGAGCGATATGGCGCTCAGCCCCGTTGTTTGGCTGGTTATTAATCATGCTTATAGAATCTCCATGTGTTGAACTGGTCGTGATTCGCCTGCCGTCTCAAGCGGCCAGGTTTTGATTACGCCGTGGGCAACCGTACAGGGCATATGAGAGACTTTAGTGATCGCCGCCTCGATATCGGAAGCATCAATAATCGCAAAACCGGCGACGTTCAATTCAGACTGCATAAAAGGACTGCGCTTGGTTTTTATACCTTTCGCTTCTGTATTGCGCACCTGGACTGGCGAGCCCGCAATCCCTACTAATGCCCTCATCAACGAGGCGCTGATCCTGCCTGAGAGCCTCCTCCCTTACAGGTTCCGAGGTACGCTCGTATCCATCGCGCTCACCGTGATATACCGTGACAAATTTTGGCATCGGAAATTCTCGTTCTGTCGTTAATCGCCATTGCAGGCGGTTTCGAGAGCAGCAACATTGATCTTGTTCATTTTCGTCGTTGCTAGGGGCTGAAACACCGATGAAGAGTTTGTGTATGGAAGATCGGACTGCCACCTTAATTATAGTTAGATTTTTAGATAACTATAATAAGTGACAAGAATTAGGTCAATGTGTAACTGTTTCTGTCCAGACTAAAAGCAAGAGAGACCAAATTGCCCGCGATTTACTATTGCGCTTCTTCTGGCCTTTAAGGCAAAAAAGAATGGCCGCCCGGCAGTAGCTATCCAATTAACGTCAACAGGCCCTAGGCAGCCACGATAACCTCCTATCACAAGTACTCATTTTTGATTGTAAATGCCAGTGATGCCGATGAGGCGTTACTGGAACGCAGCATTGAAATGTCTTACTGTTATCCCGCCCTAGGAAAACTCTTGCTAAAAAGAAGAAGGTACAATAGTGATCAATTTCTCTTATCAAACAAGTATTCGAACCAAACCT
This sequence comes from Microbulbifer epialgicus, assembly GCF_041447265.1. Lineage (NCBI taxonomy): Bacteria > Pseudomonadati > Pseudomonadota > Gammaproteobacteria > Cellvibrionales > Microbulbiferaceae > Microbulbifer > Microbulbifer epialgicus. Next base: position 10,297 of record NZ_JBGMEK010000072.1, on the reverse strand, counting down.
ATCACCTATACCGTCAGGGCAACACCGGGGGAGGTCTTTGATGCCTGGGTTATACCGAGCATGGTTGAAGGTTGGTGGGGCCCTGACGGTTTCACAACACGTGTACTTGATCTTACTGCGGAGGTTGGTGGGCGCTTCGCTTTTGAGATGACCGCTCCAAATGGCAGCTCGTGTATTATGTCTGGCGTATATCGCAACGTCGACAGACCAAAACGTCTGGTTTTTGAAGTCCATGAGCATTGTAATCTGGATCTGCCGCAGGGCACCGAGGCGCAAGAGAATTCGTCTCTAGTCGAAGTTGTGTTCAGAAGCAGTGAGCTTGGCACCATCGTTTCTCTGACGCACACACTCCTCAACGCTGACTACGCGAAGTTGGCGGCGGTCAGTTGGGCCCAATCACTTCGAAGTTTGGAAGGCACTCATGCGTGAATCAGGACATTAACGTTCAACTCTGTGTTCATATCTAAGACAACAGTATTGATACTGAAGAGTCATCAATAAAACCTGATCATTTCGTTATTTCGATCCTAGCTAAGCGTGCCTGCAAGCTCTCTGGTGTAATCGATATTCGCCACCACCCGGTGTTACTACTAGGTCAGCAGGAAAGAATACCCTGCGCTCAGGACTCGCTGTGAATACATCCCTGTAAGCTCGTAATCGGCATCCATGCCCCATACGGTCCCGTGTGCAGGGTATTCTTTCCTTCCCCCTTTTTAGTATGCTCTGAGTTACCGCTACCCTTCACTCGGATCCTAGCAACTTCACTAGCGGGCGAAATGGCGTTAAAATGCCCCCGTGCCAAGTGGCAGGTACCATCGCCGTGGAAGGGCACCGTGAAAGTCCAGCACCCTTCCCTCCAGTGCTGACTTAGCCCTGCGTGTAAAGGACACCTTTTGATACAAATTGGGACAAGCACCCAGCCTTGCAAAAACGGCCATGTCTTTTGGTTAGTGCCATTGGCCAAATGTTGCAGTGGGTACCAATGGGTCACCATTCACGGTAAGTCAGGCTGATTGGTTATATGATGATAGTGGCTCGGGCTACGGCCCTGCAGAGTACTCCTGACCAATTATCTTGATACCTCGCCTTGACCACCGGTGGAACAGTGCTTTTGTATTCACAATTAGCGCTTTCGCCAATATAAGTGTCCTTGCGCAGGGCTGATATCGATTGCGGAGCTGCTGACTATGACTAAAAGCCCAAAGCCCAATACCTGCACCGCAATCCGCCAAATCATCCAACAGGTGCGAGAGACACTACCATTCACCATGCCCGCCGCAGAGTTGTGCGCAGGCCCATGTAAAGGCTGCGCAAAGAAACTGTTGGAATTACTGGATGGGGAAATCATGGATTGGGAGCAGAGGCTGGATAGCGGCGAGATTCCAACCCTAGGCGACGTCAACAAATTCGGCCGCCTGTGTCAAAAGATCCATAAAGCAATTGAGAACAATGGGCTAATTTAACGTATTAAAATTCTTGCATTTTTTTTGGGGGGGTGTTTTACCCAGCGCTTTACAACGTAACATTGATAAAGCAAACCTCGCACCACCCTCTTCCGCTTCCCATAACTAAGCCTCTCAGAATATAAGTATCCAGTCAGAAGTATACGAAGCGCATTGTTTATGAGGTGCTCGAAAAAAAACACCTCGGTCTTCATCAGCCAGGCTGGCCATCAATTCGAGGGGATAGCAGCATTGGACCGTAGCGCCACAGGAAAATCCCGTACCCCAGCAGCCACAACAAAGTGGACAGCCAATACGCTACCATTGCGGGCGCCAGCAACACTCGCGCCAGTGTGGCCGCCAGCAATAGTATAAAGGCCAGAGTAGTGGCAGGTGCTGGTTGCAACGGTGAGCGCCCAGTGTGCCCCAGAGTTACACGAGTAATCATGGAGAGAATTATTCCCCCGATACCACCCACCGCGATAGCGTGCACTGCGGCACTTTCAAGCAGGAAGGTATTGATAGGCAGCAACAACCCAATCCAAGCAGCGCCTAATAGTAGTAGCCCAGCCACCATCAGCCAGTAGTTCAGATGCAGCGACCACAGCATTGGTTCACGCAAGGCCTCCCTCACTCGCCAGCGTGCACAGCGTGCAATCTGCACTAATCCCAGCAGAACTGCCAATGCCCCCAACCAAAAACGGGGCACTGGCATCAGTAACGAGGCCGCGAAAATCACCAATAGCGCCACACACAGCCCATGCCCAGCATATTCAAGCCACAATATTTTCGGTCGCGCTTGTAGGTTAAAACGGCGTGAAGTAAAAAAAGGGATTACCCGACCACCAATCACAAGAATCATAGACGCCACCAGCAACAATGTTAGAATAGCCAGTGGGCGTGATTGTGTTATTCCATGCCAAGCCGCCAATCCTGCAAAACCGAGAAGTGCCGGCACCACAAATAGATTACGCCACTGTCGCACTGCCAACACCCGTCTGCCCACCATAAAAGCGGCAGCAATAAAAAAAGCCACCTCCGCAATTACCGGCATCCAAAGCGGTACCGCCCAGATCAAGTAACCTAGCCGGGCCAACAGCCAAGCACTGCACAGTAGAATCAGTATGCGCCCGCAGGGTGCCCGCAAACCAGTCCAGGTCTGGCATGCAGTAGCTAGAAATCCCACTACGATGGCACCAGCAAAGCCGAACAACATTTCATGCGCATGCCAAGCGGCACTGACGCGCAGATCTGCAGAACCTTTACCCAATAGGGTAAGCAGCCACAACAAAAGTGCGACACAACTCCAAACCACACCGCCAAGAAACAATGGACGAAATGGCATTCTCCACAGGGGGTGCAGAGCATTTTCCTTTTTACGATCGGTTATTTGTAACATCCCTCGAATCCCTAAATGATAAAAAGGGTGGCTCTGCGTAATATATGATGCAGGTTAAACCCATATACTACTGGGTAAGAAGGAAAGAATACATTGCACTCGAGACGTGCCGTGAATACATCCATGCAAGCTCGTAATCGGCATCCATGCCTCATACGGTCCCGAGCGCAGTGTATTCTTTCCTTCCCCCTTTTTAGTAATTGTAGTATTTGCTAGTTTTTCAAAAGTAAAACTGTAATCTGATCGGTGTCAGAAATCATTTGGATTGAAGGAATCATTTATGAGACTGGCAATAGCCATTATATCATTACCAAAGGCAATCCTACCCCCTTTCCCGCTCAGCCATTCGCTGTAAACCCCCAATTTTATTTTTCTTTAGTATGGAATTTAAACCGTCTTACCTTCATAAAAGAACTTTTATTTAATATTTAAAAATTAGCGCGAGCATCCTCTCAGGGTAACCTCAGATGATACGAGTTTTGTGAACGCCTCCTTTAATCGGAGCAATTTAGTTTGACTTAATCTACGGCAACCCCTTACATTGCTGTGCGCTGACACAAGTTTAGAGAGTCGCGCATGAATTCTTTATTCATACCCAATAATAATTCAATATAGAGTGTCGCATCACCTTTCTGAAGCTATTAGGTTTATATGTTTTTTAGTGATTTTCAATCTTGCAGGTGCTCAACGTGCTGCACGTGCTTTATTAAAAAATAATGTGGAATTCAATTATGAACTTTAAAAAAATAGGTGTATTAATCACACTTATGTTTGTTCTAATTCTGCCTGCATACGCCCATGCTGGCATATGGGACAAGTTTACAGACTGGATTGTTGATACCTGGGACGCCGTTGAAGAGAGAGCCGAAGACATTGTCGAAGATATTGTGACAACAGTAGAGGATGCAATCACCGCGTCTATAGGTTTTTTGGTAGATACTGGTGAGTGGCTATATGACGGCCTAACCACCACGGTCGAAGGCACACTTAATTTCTTCTATGGTGTTGCTGACGGTGCGGTCACCGCGTTAAATTATTTTGGCCTCGATATCGATATATCCGACTGGTTCAGCTCTGGCGCGCACAATTCTGAAGACGGCGCGCAGCAATGGACGCTGGAAGATTATGATACTGCATCACACTCCACGTATTTGGATGCCTTTCGCGACCGTCAAATAGCATACATTGAACGTGTTCTTGACTCTGCCAAAGTGGAACCGAATAACGATCACTATGTGCTCAGGGCCTATTTTGATTTGCCACTGGATAAGGAAGCGCTGGCTCAGGGGTTGACCGACCTTTTTACGCCTGGCAAGCACGCTTACAAAAACCCCGATATGCGACTGATAGAATATATTCGCATACTGGCAGATAGTGATGAATACGATGATATTATTCTCAATGAAATCATCAAACTGCCTTACTGGCAGGATGAAGATACAGAGGGAAAACGTGTCTACACCTCTGAGAACCATGTACTCATGTGGTTGTCATCCAGCTGGCTACTATGGGAGATGGAAGGCTGGAATATTGGTGGCGGTCCTGAAAAACTAAGGGAGCGCCTGGTACGTTATTTAGAGGTTAAAAAGCAATATGGCATTTATGAATCTACGTCAAATATCTACAGTCCTTTCTCTCTGACGGCGTTATTGAATTTATACGACTATTCCGAGGACCAGGAGATAAAAACGCTGGCCGGACAAGTTGCCCTCATCCTTCTTAATGATATTGCCATGGTCACGAATGACCTCGGCGTTGCTATAGCCGTTGACTCACGAACCTACGAGGGCGTTCATCAAGATCTTAACTTCTTAAATAATAAGTTCGCGCGGTATACAGCATTGATTACTGGTAAGGGCCCACAAGATTTCATGGGTAGCACCCATATGGATATCTTTGCCATGACAACACTGGATGTGAGTAGTGTTGCCTATAATCGACTAGAAAAACTCAATGGTGAAATCAACATTAGCTACTCCTCCGGCCACCCCATCTCCGAAGTTGACTCGGTGTGGGCTGGGTTAGACCTCCAGGATAAGCTGATTTTCTCTCAATCCGCCGGCGCCTATGCCCATCCAGAACTCATAGATGAGATGCTGGAATATTACCTAAACCCACTTGCCGGATTGAACTTCTTTTTAGAAGATTTAATTGTGGAATCTAACTTGGCCGACGACATAGTCGATATGTCTGGTGTCCTCCTCACAGAAACCAGTGCGCCGTTCACCACCAGCTCGATTATTTCAGAAAAAACCATGGATCTATATCGCCATGGCAATGTGCAATTATCGTCATACCAGGATTATCATGCCGGTAATGCTGGCTGGCAACAGCAGCCCTGGATTGCCACAACCGGCACTATCCCGGTTTATACCCGGTCAGGTGCGGAATACGGTGGTTGGAAGGCCGGTGGGCAGGAGCAAATGAACACGCACTTACCCTATATTAAGCAAAATGAAAATGTAGCCCTGGTTTTATATAAACCAGCCATGGAACTACGCTTTATGGATGGTGTTAACAGAGCTACAAATTTTTTGCCTGTAGATGACTTTTTAACAGCACCGGTGAACTTACATTGGCCGGCAGAGCAATTCGATGAGACAACCAGCTTTCAGAACTGGTTATTTGCGCGTGAGGGTGATGGTTATGTAGCTGTTTATCGTCATTGTCTGGATACAAAAACCTTTGTACGTGATGAAGAAATTATAGAGCTTCATAGCTGCAATGCGGATGAGCAGGTCTGGGCAGCGGTTGTGGGTAATAATCAGACACATGATAGCTTTAGCAACTTTATATTCACTGTTTCACAATCCAAGATCAAAAGTAAATGGTACTGGAGCTGGGCCGAGACCAGGCATGTCTGGGAGACAACCATAGAAGTCGATGGCAAAACCCTGAGCTATAGCTGGGAAGCGAATGTAGATGATTTAACCGATAGAGAAATGTGGGAATTGGCCGGGGCCAATAACACATCTACAATCGAAACAGCTTCTGTGAGTGGATTCCAAGTAAGCAATGTAACAGACACAGCAACTAATACAGGCCATGGTAACTGTGAGAGTTCCAACGATGTATTACTGTATCAAAATGTCAGCTTTAATGATTTTGACCCAACAATATTACGCATGGCAGAGGCCGATAGCGGTGAATGTTATCTGATCAACGTAGAGGATCAGTCACAAGACTCAGAATTGATCCATGAAGGTGAACAGGTCGATGTGGTCCATTTCAGTAACCGGCGCTTTGTAGGTGGTGAGGCCGATAAAGCCTACGGGATAAGTCACGAATGGACCACCATAGAGTTGGACTTCAGTTATGAGAATCCCGTGGTGTTTACTTCTGTAATTGGCATTGCCGGCACTGGTCCTGTAACAACTGAGATTCGCAATATTACCTCAACCAGTTTCGACGTGCGTGTGGCAGAGTTTGCCTTGAACGATGACATTCACCCATCAGAAGTGTTGCATTATGTAGTCATGGAGGCTGGTAATTACACCATAGCTAATGGGCTAAAGCTCTATGTTGGCGCTGTTGCACTGGAAGATAACTTGAATGGAGCCCCAGACTTTGAAACTGTAGGGGTCGATTTGCAAGATTATTTGCTCATCAGCCAAGTTCAAGGCAGTGACACGAATGAAACTCTAGACACGCGCATCAGAAACAAGAAAACGGGTACGTTTGAAATGAGCCTGATGGTGCAGGAAGCAAATAGCAATAGAGAGGAAAATATACAAGCTATTGTAGGTTATATGGCTGTCGGTAAACCTGCAGTTAAATCTTTGAAAGTTGCACTTAAAGGAGCCCACGGAAAATATCTCAGTGCAACAGGCAATGGAGGAAATGGAGAAACAGTCAACGCCAATGCTTCGGCAATTGGTAGCCATGAGACTATTGTTCTTACTGGTAATAGCATGCAGCAGGGTTGCCTAATGAACGGAGATGAGGTGTGGCTGCAAAGCACTAGTGGTTATTATTATAGTGCCCAACCAAGTGGTGCTTTAGATGTTGATAGAACTGCTCGATACAGCTGGGAAACATTTAAGTTGATCAACCACTCTGACGATACGGGCTGCCTACAACACGGTGATACAATTTCCTTATACAACACTGAGCATAGTAACTACATCGTGGCAGAATCGGATGGTAGAGCTAATGCAAATCGCAAAGCATTGGGTTCCTGGGAGAAATTTACTGTATATAACCTAAGCGAAAATTAATAATCTTAAGCTGAGCGCCCAAACTCGATCTTGCTGGGTTTGGGCGACCTAATCCACTTAATATGGATTAGGTCAGACGAAAACTGACAGTTTCTCAGACAGCAAACCTTTACAATTGAATCGAATAAAGTAGCAAGGAAACACTTTACTGAAAAATTTGCATCGCCATTTCTATTTTATTATGTACCGGGCTTATATTTCGGATTATAGATTGAATATACTCTTGCATATGAAAACTTGTTATTTAGACTGACATCATAGAAGGTACACATCATCAACCGAAACCTTGTACCGGCATGATAGCTCACACCATTCCATTCAAGATCCTCCTTACATAAAAAATCAATCGGCGCTTCAGAGGCAACGGTTGTTTCATTTTCTACGAAATGGGTATGATTCAGAATAGTCTCTTGCATCTTGCCACTAACACCTCGCCAGAATGCCACTATCTGCTCACGTCCAATATTCTTACGTGCCTGTGGAATATATTCAAAAGTTGCATTCGGCTCATAATAGGTATCATAAAAATCCTCCAACGTTAGCCCACCTACAAAAGTTGAATTGAAATCCTTGATGTATTGTAGATATCGCGCTTCGGTAAACACGCAGGCACCTCTCTCACCGTCTCCTTATACTAGTAAGAATAGTTGAGCGTAGATTAAATGGCTCAATTTTTCGACTTTCAATCGTTACTTACTCATATCAATTCACTTTTGTATGACATAAATGAATAGGCTGAATATTAACCTAGGGATAAAATACCCTAAGATGACCTTTAGATAGCCTTTTTCACTATAGAGAAATTCTGGTAACCAACCTTCTGTACCCACTCTGCTTTTAAACCACTGAAAAAGCTCTCTATTGGAGCCTTATCCCTGCAGTTATCATGGCGGCTCAGGCTCTGCGTCATGCGGTAGTGCCGTAGCAGTTGCTGCCCCCCGGCTGGCGTATTGGCAGCCTTGACCTGAGTGAAACATTACTCCTTCTGGTTCTACTCGTGATTAGTAGGCCATGTTTTCACACAGCCTAAATTTCCGCTCCAACTCCTACATACGACGTTGTTTCGGTCTTAAAGCGCACCCTGCAGACCTATTACCGGCCATCTCTGCAAGGAGCTTTCTCTCTCAAGGCCCCCATAGTAGACTTGCTGACACCCATGGCCTCACATGCGGCCTTTAATGTACCACTCTGATCAACAACGAACTGCGCTGCTTACTGCTTGAATTCTGCGTTAAATTTTCTTTTTGAACTGGTTATTTATTGAACTAATCTTCGTTGCGGAAGATCGTTTCATTCAAAGTCAAGTAGCCAAATTCACTATGCCACTATAATAATCGCTCTGAGGTAGACCTGTTTGGTGGAACTCACCACGACCTTATGGATTAATAGAAAAACCTGTCAGAATACGTGCCCTGGTGAAGCAAAATCCCAACTCATCTTCAGATATTGAATTCCAGCCGACTGTGGCATGTAAATTCCCAATCCGGAGTAAAGCCCCTAAATAGCTACCCATAACTCTTTGTCCAGTTAAATTGGTCTATATAAGGAATGAAGAATCCTTTGATGCTCTCTTTTTAGCTGTGGCGAAAGCTCTAAGGTTGTGATAAACCACCTAAACCTTGGTCATTGATACTTAAATGTTACCCCTACGAAATAAGCGCATTTTATCTTTCGAAACCTGGGGAGCGGGCTCCTTTCATGGCACATTATTAGCGATGCTAGGCGCCGAAGTAATTAATATTGAGGACCCAAGTCAAAACGGGAACCCTTTGAGGAGAATGGGCTCGTTATATCTTGATGAGAACAAGAAAGATAACGAAAGCGGTGAATCTACGTTACATAATAAGAAGAGCCTGGCGCTGGATATCAGAACACCGAAAGGAAAGAAGCTCTTTAAGAACCTTGTTGAGAAATCAGATGCTGTTATTGATAACTTTCGCGGCTCCTTACCAGAAGAGCTGGGGATACTTTATGAGGATTTGAAAGCTATTAACCCCAGAATCGTTTGCACGCACCTTTCAGGTTACGGCCGGGATAACAAAAGGAAAAGCTGGCCCGGCTATGACTTCCTGATGCAAGCTGAAACTGGTTGGATGTCTGTAACCGGTGAGCCGGGGTCAATCCCCACCAAAGTTGGTGTATCTGTAGTCGATCTTTTGGGCAGTGTGTATTCAGCCCTTTGTACTGTCTCCGGGCTCTTGCGCACCGAAATTACAGGAAAAGGTGGCGATTTTGATACGAACTTGTTTGATATCGCACTGAACTGTCTTTGCTACCAGGGCTTGTGGTTCCTTAACGAGGGGATAGTTCCAGGCAAGCAGCCCCGCTCCGCTCACGCTTCGCAAGCACCCTCCCAACTGGTAAAAACGGCCGATGGATGGTTCTATGTAGCTTGTTTGACCCAGAAATTCTGGGAGATCCTATGTCAAGAGCTGGGTGATGATGAGCTTAAGAATGATGCACGTTTTTTAACCAATGAGTCTAGGATGCAGAATCGGGAAGAGCTAACAGCATCGCTCGACTTTCATTTCCAGAAGAAAAAGAATGCTGATTGGGCTGCACAGATGGAAGGTAAAGTTCCCTGCGCCCCCGTCTATGACATTTCACAAGCCTTGGACAACCCCTACGTCCGTAACAACGGTAAAATTCTCTCTGTTCCCTATTCCCGTAGTGAAAGCCGCAAAAATATTGAGTTCCTCTGCGCGCCCTTTTCTATACCGGATACTCCTGCAATGGAGTTTCAGGAGGCACCTCTTTATGGTGAGAATACCCGAGATATTTTAATTGGAGCTGGAGTAACAGAGGAAGAAATTAATAATCTTCAAAAAGCTGGAGTGATTTATTGTCAATAGACTAATTATTCCAACAATATTGAATTTATGGGTACCTCTAAAAATTCACTAATTTCCGGTAAAATAGCCTAAACGCTCACTAGTAAAGGTTATTGTCAAATGCAGCCGAGTTTTTTCGGTCTTGATGACCGCCATCGCAAGCTAAATGAACGTGATCCACTGGTTGCTCTTCGTAAGTTGATTGACTGGGAGGACTTCCGGAGTACTTTGAATAAAATCCCCACACTTCCAAGAAAGAGTAATGCTGGAAGAAGACCCTTTGATAAGGTACTGATGTTCAAGGCACTTGTATTACAGCATTTATATAACCTATCGGATGATGAGCTGGAATATCAGATACGCGATCGATTTTCATTTTGTCGATTTCTCAGCCTAAACCCGGAGGAC
>NZ_JBGMEK010000071.1:0-21593 GCF_041447265.1 Microbulbifer epialgicus | reverse complement strand
AGGTGTCCACTTGTTGATTGGTGGACACCTAAATTACAGCGTAGAACTTGGCTGAATAGATGGGATTACCGGACGGTTACTTTTTATTTAACTGATTTGCCGCTTGGTATCCCAGCGCCGGGATTGATACTTAATAATCACCCCGTCCAGCAACTCCTTGACGATCTCTTTCTCTTCCGTTGGCAGTTGGCTGATAGCTTCAAATTGCAGCCTTAGCTGCTCATCCGGTCCGCGCTCGTCTTCATCGAATACCAGTGAGTCAATGGTGATGCTCATGGCGACAGCAATCTTCTTTAACGCCTCCAGGGAAGGCTGTGTTGCCCCGGCTTCATAGCGCCGAAACTGATTGACATGACCCCCCAATGGCGTCGGCCATCTGTTGCTGGGTCAGCTCGCGCTCATGACGCAGGGTAATAAGTTTCTGTTGGATGATCATCCGGCTAAAGAATCCAGGACACCCAGTGCGCCAAGATAAATCGGCAAAAGATTGGAGGTGAAAGCCCTCTACCCGGTAAGGGCTAGCAAGTCGCCGGGGCCCCGAGTCATGGGTGTTGTCCGGTAACGGCCAGGGTTAAGCTTTGACAAGGGAAGATACAGGCTCAGTATTGAGCTCCGAAAACATGATTTCAGATCGCCAACCTTGTTGGGTGTTGGGGAAGGCAGCAGAGGTGGATACGCTATTACGAGTATCTTTTCCCGGTCTCCAGAGTCAACAGATAGAAACAGCTCGATAATCATCACCTCCTTATGACTATGGCCCTTGGAGGGTAAGGAGCAAGTACATAAGAGGAGGTTAGAGTAAATGGGGTGTGATGAGTATCTAGATGGGCAAGAATTGGCCACTGAAGTTGAGCGGCTTCAACTAGTTGTGACTTCCAGATAGTTGATCGTCTTCCGTCATTATGACGAGTTCGTAGTTGGTCGTGGATGACATAGCTTACCCCCGGTTGTTATCAGCGCTCCGAATGGTTGTTGAAAATACTCCTATTAGCTTGCTTACATAGATTAGCCAACAAGCTTGTTTAAAATTCAGGCAGGCAGTTTAAAAATTGCGCACTTTATGCTAACCAAAGACCGTCTTGTGTATTTAAAGATCAGGTAGGGCTTACCGACTAGGGTGGTGAGTAAGAAATCAATTTCCTCCTATATTTGGCATTTGGCGGCCGTATAAAAGCTACCCTTTTCCATTAATTAGCGAAAATTGGAAATTAATTGACTATTAAGGCTTCCCAAATAGATTAATAGCATTCAAAATGTTGCGCCAGTATTTGCTAAAATAGATCCATTTAAATTGCTCTATTTTAGCAGCATATAGCTGCCCAATGCTAATTGGCTTTTGATAAAACTTCGGCGTAAAGCAATTTCGTGTAATAAAGCTTCACTTAAGTTAATTGTTAGATATTTAGGAGATACATAGTGCTTAATAAATTAAAATTTCGTAGCATTTTAGCGGTGCTTCCCTTTCTTTTGGGAGCCTCTGATCTATATGCTGCCCAATGGATTTCAAACGTGGAAATTTTGAAAATATTTGTTCAGCCAAATGCACGCATGTATTTGAAGGTGTCCGGTTCGGTACCAGATTTGAATTGTGCGGGTAATGAAGAAGGAATGTTGGAATTCGATACCGATGCTCCCCATTTTAAAGAACAATACTCCCTAATTCTTTCTGCTTATATGGCCAATAAGCCTGTCTCTATATATGTTAATGGTTGTGGTCATTATCCATACGCATCAAACACTACATTGTAATGAGAGGGGAATATCATAAATATTGTGTATTGATTTATTAATGTATAACAATGCCTTTTGGGGTTGCTTGGAAATGTATGCATCACTAACGGAGAAAACATGAATAAAATTTTTACTTTTATTTTTTACTGATTATGAGTTCAAGTGCGATTTCGGAGGCCACATGGTATCGTGGTGAGATTAGCCGGATATGGACGTATGGCAAAGGAGATTTCATTATTACTTTTGTTGGAAACTCTGGCCTCAGTGACTGCAGGCACAATTACGCATATTTCACTTCGACAGATCTTCAGCCGGAAATGCTAAAGAGTTCTTTATCTGTAGCATTGTCGGCTTTTCATACCGGTGCGACTGTCGGCCTAGTCATTGATAAGGATCTAAATGATGATGCTTGTCATGTGTTGAGTATTGACCTTACAAAATAACTATAAGCAAGGCTCTTTATGGGTTCCGGGGAGTTAGTCCAACAGCAGGTGAAGTAGTCCTGAAATAGCTGACTTGCCCCCGGCGTTTAATATTACCGCTAGATTGCCAGCAGAAGCGATGCACTTATACTCACAAAAAATTCCAGTGGGCTCTATTAATTTAATACTTTTCGCTGCCAGGTATTAATACGAAACACTGTATCATCAATCTAGCTTTTCAGCAGCTCGCCAATATTCATCTCTTTCGGCAGGTAGCACTTCAGCAGCCCGTTGGTGTTTTCGTTCAACCCGCGCTCCCAAGACTGATAGGGGTTGGCAAAATATATATTGCAACCTGGTTTCTATGTGATCGACTGGTGATTCGCGGATTCATCACCGTTGCCGAAGGTCATGGTTTTACACACTGCTTGATACGACTAGAGTATTTGCTTGATCGATCGGCTCACCGTCCACTTATTTTTGTTTGCTAGCCTGCAGACAAGCAACAGCTTGGAGGCCCGGTCTACTAATGTCACTGGATAGCCGTCCTGCCGGTAAGCTGTATCGCCCTCCCAGTGTCCGAGCTCCGTGTGTCCATTAGCAATCGCTAAGCACTCATCAATATCAGCGCGCTCTGGAATGAGATTCACTCCCGCTTCGAAGCCCGTACGTTTTCGATACGGCCTGCCCTTTCTCGGCAGGCGCGGTATGTGTACTTCATTGTCAGTGGTTATGGGCGCGCCCGGGGTGCAGTTACGCCGCCTGCAAAGCACCGCCGGTAAGCGTGATGCGATGCATCAGGCGGAACTGGCCCTGGTAATCATTCTCTGCGGAGTGCCAGGTAGAGCGGTTATCCCAGAATGCGACTGAGCCTGGTTCCCAATTGAAGCGGCAGGTGTAGCCATTGGTGAGGACGTGGGCGAACAGGAAGTTCAGCAGTGGTCTGCTCTCTTCAGGCGTCCAGCCTACAAAGCGCATGGTAAATCCCGGGTTGACGTAGAGGATTTTGCGTCCGGTATCAGGATGCTGGATCACTACCGGGTGCACGGCTTCCCCCACGTCGTTGACACCACCCAATTGTGAGGCCATGTCCGTGGACTGGTAATAACCGTCCTTGCCGTAAATATGTACATTGGAGTGTACAGCTTGCAGTGTTTCCAGCGTCTGCTTTAGCCCATCGGAAAGGGTGTCATAGGCTTTTTGCAGATTGGCGAAGTGGGTGTCGCCTCCGGTCTCAGGCAGCTCCCTGGCCACCAGGATGGAACCCAGGGCGGGTTCCTGGTCGTAGGAGTGATCTGTGTGCCAGCCGCCGCCGATATTGGTTTCCTGGTCCTTCTCCTTGCGTACTTCGGCAATGCCGGGGTATTCCTGAGTATGAGTGAAAAATTTATTGATAATAATCTCGCCCCAGCGGTTGGCGAAGGCCAAGTGATCTTCCGGGGACAGGGATTGGTTGCGAAAAAACAGTACACCGTGGTCGGCAAAGGCCCGACGTAGGTCACTGAATTCGGTATCGGATAAATCGGCCAGCTGCACGCCTTCCACGAGTGCACCGCAGCCTTTTGAATATGGGGAAATGTTCATGACTGGTGTCGCTTCAGTAGACTGTTCCCGCATAATAAGTTATTTCACGAGAGGTTCAACCCCATATGATACACAGCGTTCGCTGTTTATCTTGGGGGTAGGGTGTAAAAGCTAATAAAATTAACGAGTTAAAAACTATTGTATTTTTTTGCGCCAAATATATAAAAATTCCAAGCAGCGATAGATGTGCGAACTCACAACTGTAATTCCTGTAGGCTTTTTCATTTCTACTCTCGAAGGACTCAATAAGTATATTTCACACGGTTGCGACAGGGAGGGTGAAGCGCATTCCACCGGCAACTGTACTGTGGAAAAATTTCTTTCGTCTATCGACAAAATAGAGGAAGTCGATACTTACAATGCTCTACTTGTTAGGCTTGATAGTACCCCAGATCCTGAGTGGGTGAGTTGCTATTTTCATTAGCTCCGAGTACAAATTTTATGGAGCCCAATAAACCCGCTCTAGACTTGCTGGCGCTTGGCTGTATAACGACGAAAATATTGGGGTAAAAAGAAAATCTTACACATCTTCTGTGCACGAGAGTGCTAAATGCTGAGTTGCCAATTGATTTGCATTTGTATCTTGTTGATAAATGAAATTAGTTTGAAGATTAATAGAGGAGCCAGATAGAGGCTTCTCTTGAATTACTAAAAAGGGGGGAGGAAAGAATACACTGTGCTCGGAACCGTATGAGGCATGGATGCCGATTGCGAGCTTACAGGGATGTGTTCACAGCGCGTCTCGAGTGCAGTGTATTCTTTCCTTCTAACCCAGTAGTAACTGACAGTACAATTACTCTACCGTTACTGTCGTGATGATGGTGAGGAGGATATGCCGTGAAAAATTTATTTTTGGCAGAGGGCATTTCTTTTCTGTTCATGGTAAAGAAATGACACGGAATAGTTAATAATTTTCAATTGGGAAATGATGGTCTTGAAGGGTGGCATTCCCCCTCAAGGCTTCAATCTTAAAAATTGACTGCCAAAGACAAATGCAGCGCCTCAAGCTCCAGGTGATCAATATCAGTTGTTTTCCATTGAAGTTTGCTGGAAAGGCGTTCAGTGAACGTATAACTGACCCCCAGCCCATAGCTAATCCCACTTTCTGTATCGGAATAGGGCACTGATGGATCTTCACCGGTAACCGGTACTTCACTACCAAACCAGCGCCCGTCAATATCGGCACTGGTAAAACCGACCAATGCGAAGATGTTCAGGTTTTCAGCTAGCGGGTAGCTGAGAATACCATTTAGAGAGATAGTATCCACTTCTAGCTCTTCTTGGTCATTATGCCCAGTCATGGAGTCAATGCGAGGATCGACATAGTATCTATCGCTTGCTTGATCGTAAGAACTGTAATTGAGTTCTATAGAAAAATAGTCGTTAAACTGGTAGCCGGCATAGAGGTCTAAGGAATTTGTGTCTTCACTAAACCTTTGCCCTGGAGAAAAAATACCTTTCACTTCGTCAATAGTTCCCAATTCCTCGCCTTTTATTTCAGTAAAACCATACCCTAAGCCCAGGTAGAATGGCTTTTCTTCGGCATGGGAGGGGATGGGTAGAGTCAAAGCGGGTAATAAAAATAATACTTTTGAGAGTTTCATTGGCGTGTCCTTTTTATTGGAATTTATTAGATTCTCTAATAGTTATGTAATGCCAATTTCCAGATTGCCCTCTACATGCAAAACTGTCAATTGTTAAATTCATCCATAAATGGAACATGTTGTTCAAACTCAGAGTCGGGTAAAGTTGGCCGCAATCGATGTGTTGCGTCCTACTTTTATTGTTTTGTGCTGCAGTAAAATTTACTTAATTACCACCTATGCTAAGCCAACTTTCAGCAACCTTTCCGGCATTAGTAGTGTGCGGAGTGAGACAAAAATAATACCCTTGAGAGTTTCAGTTCGATGTCTTTTCTGTAGTTATTTTTGTGGGAGTATTTTGGCCCGTTAAGCCGAACATGGGTGTTCCGGTCGCAAATCATGCATGTGACCGCTAGATTTGTCGTGCAAGGGTCCAATACCAATGGGTTTTGTGCTTGGGGCCATTTGACTACATCAAATACTGGGACAGGGTCTCCCAGTCAAAACGGCGCGCCTTGCCGTCACTGAACAGTACTTCGATGCGCTGGTCTTCCCACTTTAAAACTCGCCCATGGCCGAGTTTCCGGTGACGCAGGCCTTCGCCGGGATCAGGTTTGCGCAGTGGGGCGCGTGGCGCACTGATATTGGGGTTGTACTCGCAGGCCTCCAGGTAGTGAAGGGCTTGGCGGGAGACGGGGATATCCGTGTTGATTTGCTCAGGGCGCTCGTGCAGGGAGTCCGACATCAGCTTACTGAGAGGGAGTTGCATCTCATTGATAAACAGCGAGGGTTGAGAGGCTTCCGGGTCTTTCCCTTTGGCCACCTCAGTGGGTGCCAGCAGGAATAAGCGGGATTTTGCTCGGGTCATGGCCACGTACATCAAGCGGCGTTCACTCTCCAGAGAGGCGGGGGTGCTGAAATCCCGCTGGGGTTGATAGGGCATATTGTGTTGGGTGAGGGTGGGAATAATCACCTGTTCCCACTCAAGTCCCTTGGCTTGGTGCATGGTGGTGATCTGGATCGAGTCTGCCTCAGTCTGCTCTCCTTCGCGGTGCTGTCTCTGTAGCTCCTGCAGGTGTGTGAGGGTTTCAGCTGGTGGCTGTTTAAGGGTGTCCAGATATTGGCAGAAAGCGAGAATGGTTTGCTGTCTCTCCTCCCCCTGCTGGCGGGTGAAGGCGTCCTCGGCAATGCCGTCGAGAAGATCCAGTTCGCTGATATGTCGGCGCATCAGCTCGCCGGCGTGACCCCGCCAGCTTTCTATTTGAGTGAGTAGATCTGCGCGCTGGCGGAGGCGTTTGATCTGTGGCTTGCTCAGGTTTTCAGGCAGCAGAGTCAATAAATGCTTACCCCAGCCTTTATCCAGGGCGGCAAGGGCAACGCAAATGGGCTCCAACACTTTGCGTGGGATACGTACGTGGGGTGCGGTCAGCCATTCATACAATCCCTGCTGGCGTCGCTTGGGGGGGAGTTTGGCAAAGCGGCCTGAGGCGATATTCAAGCTCCAGAATAACGGGCGTAGTTCCCGGCGGGAAAGCACTGTGTTGCGGCTGGAGGAGCGGTATGGGATGTTGTTGGCTAGCAGCGCCAGTTCTATAGGTGCCGCAATAGACCAGAGGCGCACCAGCACCGCTATGTCCTTAAAGGTGTGCCCTTGCTTCTGCTGGCGACGCAAGTATTCCACCAGCCAGCAGCCTTCCTTATCCGTTCTTACCAGCTCAATTTTTGTTTGCTGTTCCCCGTCTGCGGAAACGCAGAAAATATCGGCGCGGTCCCGATTATTTTCAATAAAATGATTCGCTGCCAGGGACAGCTCGTGGCCGTAGCGGAAAGTACGGCTCAAGTGGTAAATATTGGAGGGCGGAAAATCACCGTCAAAAAATGTGAGCAGGAAATCCGGCTTGGAGCCGCGCCACTCATAAATAGTCTGGTCTGGATCACCAATGGCAATTACGTTGCCGGACTTTCCGTAGAGTATGCGCAATAAAAAGTGCTGTATTTCATTGATATCCTGGTACTCGTCCACCAGGATATCTTCGTAATAGCTGCCGTATTGTTCGGCCATTTGCTCATTGAGGCTTAGGAGCATGGCTGGGTCGTAGATCAGGTCGGCGTAAGTGACGGCATTCTGGTTGCGGCGCCACGCCTCAAAAGTGCGAAATACCTGTAAAAAATACATGTATTCATCACCGAGTTTCAGTTCCTGAAAAGCGCTGAGGTCTCCGGATAGAATTGTTTTGGTGTAATCGATAAAAAATTCTGCGGCCTCAATTTCTGATTGCTTGCGCGCGCGGATCTCTTCCAGCTCGTGGGTGGGTGCGCAATCCTCAATAGCCTTCCAGATTTGTAATTGGACCGTGGATTGGGGCAGGGGGCTTAGGTTGGCAGCGGCGATATGGCCATTGGCAATCATACGCTGGTAAAGCCGGTACCCTACGCTGTGAAAGGTGTGTACCGGTGGAATCGGGCCATCTGCCAGTTGGCGCATGCGGCGGTCAAAATCCTCCCGCGCACTGCGATTGTACATCAATACCAGCAGCCGCTCGGGGGAGATGCCTGAGTCCAGGCGATTCTTTATATAGTGCAATAGGGCGGTGGTCTTGCCGGAGCCGGCAACGGCAATGATCTTGGCGTGGCCACCGGTGTGATCTGCAATTGCCTGTTGCTCAGAAGTGAGAGTGCTGCCGCCCATCGTGTACTTTGCCCAAATACTGGATATTTTGCCAGTATTTGCCCGGCTCGTACAAGGTCGGAGTTGCTATTGGATCAGGCGGGGTCGGCGGGTGAGGTGGATTCGGGGGCCTGATTGTCATCGTCAATGTTATGTTGGCGCAGCGCCAGTTCGGCGATATAAGAAGAAAGGAACACTCTGCCGCTAAGTTCCTGCAGCAATTTGGAGCGCCCAAGACGATCCAGTACGGGACCTTTAACCTCCGCCAAGTGCAGGCAGATATTGCGCTTAAGTAGGTCCCGGTTAATCTGCTGCAATCGCTCTATAGCGGTGCTGTCGATCCGGTTAACGGAGGAGAGAATCAGCACCAGGTCGTGCAGGTTTGGGTGGCGCTTCACTTCCACTAGCAGGCGGTCTTCCACCGCGCTGATGTTACTGAAGAAGAGATTTTCATCAATGCGCAGGAAGAGGATATCAGGCAGGGTTTTTACCGTGTGACGCAACACGTTGCGAAACTGCTCGGTGCCGGGCACCCGTCCCACTACGGCGATATGCGGCCGGCTGGTGCGCCAGATAAGGGTGGCGAAAGAGAGCCCCACGCCCAGGCCAATTCCGGCTTCCACGCCAAACAGCAATACTCCCAAAAAGGTGCCGCCCATGGCGAGGCCATCGGTGTGATCGTAACGCCAATGGTGGATCAGGGCTTGCGGGTCGATCAAATTGGCTGCTGCCACAATAATGGTCGCTGCCAATACGCAGATAGGTAACTCGGTAAATACCTTGGTAGCAAATAGAAGAACCAAGGCAATCAGCGCCGCGGCAATTATGCCACTCAGGGGGGACTTTGCTCCCGCTTCATCGTTGACTGCCGTGCGAGCAAAACTCCCGGTCACCGAGAAGCCCCCAGAGAAGGCGCTGAGAATATTGGACGTGCCCAGGCCGCGAAGCTCGGCATCGGCATTGATTTTTTCTCCTCGCCGCAGGGCGATAGAGTGGGCGACGGAGAGACTTTCTACAAACCCAAGCAGGGCGATAATCAGCGCGGGCAGCAGCAACTGGTAAACCATAGAGAGCCTGATAGTAGGCACGGTGAGGTCTGGCAGGCCGGCGGGGATAACCCCCACCACCGGCAGCTCCTTTTCCCAGTGGAAAATCGCAGTGAGCAGAACCGAAATCAGTACGATAAGCATGGGGGCCAGTCGCGACAGCAGTTTTGCCCGCGGAGGGTTGACTCCCATTTTGCGCAGCAGGAAGGGCAGTCCCAGGCGTGCGGCGATCAGGCTGGTCAACGCAATAAGTCCCATGAGGGCCGCTTCAGGGTCTGTCATGGGTGAGTTACTGAGGGTGCTTACGAGAATTTCGAGGGCGGTGTGGCCCTCGCTCTTTATACCCAGTAGTGGCGCAATCTGTCCCACCATAATTAGTATTGCCGCGCCGGAGACAAAACCATCCACCACCGGCAAACTCAGTAAATTGGAAAGGCTGCCGAGGCCAATAAACCCCATTAATAGCAGTATCACCCCACTTAACAGTGCGAGAAGGATTGCGCCGCTGATATATTCGGCGCTGCCTTGCGTGGCGATGGGGGTGAGGGCTGAGGCAGTCATCAGGGCTAGAACAGCCACTGGGCCAACAGAGAGCACCGAACTGGAGCCAAATAATGCGTATCCGACTAGGGGGAGTAGTCCTGCGTAGAGCCCCAGGTATGGCGGCAGGCCGGCGAGTGCCGCGTAAGCCAGTGCCTGCGGGATCAGTGTCATACTGGCAAGGAGCGCAGCCACGGAATCGCCCACCAGCCACTTGGGTTGGTAGTGCTTTAACCAAGGTGGAATCAGGTGGCGCGCTCGCATTCCCTTTATCTATTGGCTATTGGTGTCCCGCACTGGTGACACCTTGCTCCAACAAGATAGACGGCTTTGAGTTGCGCTAGTGGGTAAAGTGCCAGGTTAGTCCCGTGCCGGGAGGACACTGCGTGCACCGAACTGGAAAATCCCCATACCGGCGAGCATCGCCAGGGTGAATACCAGCGCCTTCTCCTGCCCTGCACCGGTGGCCACAATCGCTGGCCCGGGGCAGAAGCCCGCCAAGCCCCAGCCGACACCAAACAGCAGGCTGCCAATTACCAGGGGGCGATCGATTTGGATATTGTTGGGAAGGCGAAGGGGCATTCTCCAAAATGATTGCCCGCGGCTTTTTACCAACTGGAAAGCCGGTAGTGCAGCTGCAATAGCTCCCACCATTACCAGTGCCAGAGATGGGTCCCAGTCACCGGCGAGATCCAGAAAACCCAAGACTTTTTCCGGGTTGGCCATATTGGAGAGCAGCAGGCCCAGGCCAAAAATCAGTCCGGCCAGAAATGCTGTAATTGTGGTTTTCATAACTCCAGCCTCCATCAGCCAGCAAATAGGTGGCGCACAACGAAAACGGTGATAAAACCCGTTGCCATAAATAGGATCGTGGCGATTAGTGAGCGGGGTGAGAGCCGTGAAAGCCCACAGACACCGTGGCCGCTGGTGCAGCCGGACCCATAGCGGGTGCCAATGCCTACCAGCAGTCCGGCGGCAACCAGGGTGGGGAAGCTGGATTCAATTTCGATGGAGGGCATCGCTGAGAACAGTTGCCATATCATGGGAGCGATCAGCAGCCCAACAATAAAAGCCAGGCGCCAGCCGATACCGGATGCGGGGCCTTCCAATATACCGCCGACAATGCCGGAGATGCCGGCGATACGGCCATTAAAAGCCATCAGTAGGGCACTTGCGAGCCCGATAAGTGCACCGCCAGCGAAGGCTGTGGCCGGGGTAAAGGCTGCCCAGTCAATTGTCATAGGGTTACTCCGCACAATAGAGTTGGTAAAGAGTCTGCAACAGGGTCAGTACCCGCTGGTCGGCTACCCGGTAATACACGTGCTTGCCTTCCTTTCGGGTGTCTACCAGGCCTTCGCGACGCAAAATGCCCAGCTGCTGGGAAAGGCTTGGCTGGCGAATACCCAGCCGAGCCTCTAGTTCGCCTACATTGAGTTCTTCCTGACTGAGCTGGCAGAGCAGAACCAGGCGGTCTTGGTTGGCCAGGGAACGTAGCATGTTCGCGGCTTGCCCGGCGGATTCACGCATCCTGTCAAAATCGAGATTGCTGGTATCTGGCATGGCGTATGGCCTGTCAACAATTTACAAGATAACAATATATTGTTTTATATATTATCAGAATGTATATTGATCTGGTAGTGGATGCTGGAGGGTACGAAATGCCACAAGAGAAGAAAGGCACACAGGTGCAGTCATTCCTCGACAGGGATACAGAAACTTGGAGTTATGTGGTGTACGACAAGGAGGGCGGCTCTGCCGCGGTAGTGGATGCCGTTCTCAATTTTGATGCCGCCTCCGGGCGCAGCAGTAGCGCAGGTGCAGAAGAGATAGCATCGTTTATTCGGGACCGGCAATTGAGCCTGGAGTGGATACTGGAAACCCACGCCCATGCAGATCACCTCTCCGCAGCGCCTTACCTGCGGGATCAATTGGGGGGGCGTATTGCTATTGGCGAACAGATTTGCCAGGTGCAGAAAATCTTCCGCGAGATCTTTAACCTGGAGCGGGAGTTCCTGGCGGATGGCAGTCAGTTCGATTATCTGTTTAAAGATGGTGATAGCTTCCAGGTGGGCGAGTTGGAAGCGCAGGTAATATACAGCCCAGGGCACACTCCCGCAGATATGGTGTGGTTAATCGGCGATGCTCTGTTTGTGGGGGATACCCTGTTTATGCCGGATGTGGGCAGCGCCCGCTGTGACTTTCCCGGTGGCGATGCGAGCCAGTTGTACCGCTCCGCACGAAAGATATTGTCTCTTCCGCAAGAAACCCGCATGTTTATGTGCCACGACTACCCGCCCGAGGGTAAACGGGATTACCAGTTTGAAACCAGTGTGGGGATTCAGCGCAGGGAAAATATTCACCTGCGCGATGGTATCAGTGAGGAGGAATTTGTTGAAATCCGCCAAAAGCGCGATGCCAGCCTGAGCATGCCGAAGCTAATTATTCCTTCGGTGCAGGTCAATATTCGCGCGGGACAAATGCCCCCGGCAGAATCTAATGGTATTGTTTATCTAAAAGTGCCGCTGAACCAGCTTTAATCAATTTCAGCTGTGGCGCAGGTTAACTGGTGCCAAGGTGACTTGGAGGAGAATATGAATATTAAAAAACTGGATGATCAAGTCAGTGTTTCAGAACATATTGCTTGCGAAGCAATGTCAACATTGGCGCAAAGCGGGGTGCAGATTGTAGTTTGCAATTGTCCGGAAGGAGAAAGCGAAGCACACCCCAGTTATGCCGATATGGAACATGCGGCGGCGGAGGCCGGCATCAAGTTTGTGGCCATCCCCTTCACTCGAGGACGTATGACGCGAGAGCACTGTGAGGCGTTTAGCAAGGTGCTGCAAGAGGGGCGTCAAGTCCATGCTTTTTGCCGAACTGGAAATCGCTCCAGTCAGGTCTGGGCGGGGGCTAAAGTCCTGATGGGGGAGGATAAAAAGAAGTTGCAGAATCAGGCCCAGGAGGCAGGGTTTGATATTGCTGCAGTGTTGATCACAATCGACCCATAGGCTTTTTTATCCCTGGCAGCAGGTTCCAGTTGTCGGCCAATAAAGACTCCGGTGGGGGCATGGCGGCCTACAGCCGCCCCTTGGGAAGCACATGGACAGTGATCAATGAAAGTCGTAGACAATGCAATTTGGCAGAGTGAACGATGCTGACACAGATACTCTCCAGGTGGATTCCTATCATCGCCACCGTCAAAAGTTATGATCGCAACACTTTAAACAGTGACCTGCTGGCGGCTGCCATAGTGACAGTGTTGCTGATTCCCCAGTCTCTAGCTTACGCTCTGCTTGCGGGCCTGCCCGCAGAGGTGGGGCTCTATGCCAGCATAGTACCCCTCGTAGTGTATGGCATTTTCGGCACCAGCCGCACTTTGTCGGTGGGGCCGGTCGCAGTGATTTCCCTCATGAGTGCCACCGCACTGGGTGAGGTGACCGCGTCGGGTGAGGTGAATTACTTGAGTGCGGCTGCGGCGCTTGCGCTGTTGTCCGGAGGAATCCTCACAGTGTTGGGGGCGTTGCGCCTCGGTATGCTTGCCAATTTTCTCTCCCACCCAGTGATATCCGGTTTTATTACCGCGTCTGTACTGCTGATTGCTCTGAGCCAACTGCGGCACCTGTTGGGTGTTCCTGCCAGTGGTGACACTGCGCCCGAATTGGCGATGTCCTTGTGGGGTCATTCGCATTCCGCTAACGGCTTGGCACTGCTAACCGGTTTCGGAGTGATGCTGTTTCTCTACTGGTCGCGAGCCAGTGCAGCAAATCTGCTGGAAATTATTGGGGTATCTTCAAACACTGCCGGACTGCTGGCCAAGGCAGCGCCTGTGGTGGGGGTGTTGGTAACTATTGGCCTGTCATATTGGATGGGGTTTGAGGGGCGGCAGGTACCGCTTGTCGGTGCGATCCCCTCTGGTTTGCCGCCGCTCACAATGCCTGAATTATCGTTGCCACTGCTTGAAACCCTACTGATGCCCGCGTTGATGATCGCCATTATTGGCTATGTAGAGTCCGTATCAGTGGCCAAAACCCTGGCAGCCAAGCGTAGGCAGAGAATTGATAGCAATCAGGAACTGCTTGCCTTGGGAATGGCGAATATTGGTTCTGGCCTTTCTGGTGCTTTTCCCGTAAGCGGTGGTTTTTCCCGCTCAGTGGTGAATGATGCAGCCGGTGCGCAAACGCAACTTGCCAGCCTGTTTACCGCTGTGGGAATTGCCCTGGCCGCACTTTTTTTAACCCCATTTCTCTACTATCTTCCCAAAGCAACCCTCGCGGCTACCATTATTGTTGCTGTCCTATCATTGGTAGATTTTTCTATCCTGCGTAAAACCTGGCATTTCGCCAAGGCAGACTTTCTCGCAGTAACCCTGACCATTGCCGTCACGCTGTTGTTTGGTGTAGAGCCCGGTGTAGCCTGCGGGGTAGGTGCGTCATTACTGTTATTTATCTACCGAGCTTCAAAGCCCCATATTGCCGAAGTGGGATTGGTGGAGGGTACTGAGCATTTTCGCAATATCCTCCGCCACAAAGTTAAAACTGTTCCCGAGATTCTTACCTTTCGCGTAGATGGGAGGCTCATTTTCTCTAATATCGGCGTTTTAGAAGAGCGTATCTATGCAGGCCTCGCCACCAATCCCAAAGTGAAGCATGTGATACTGATGTGTAGTGCAGTGAATGAAATAGATTGGAGTGCTTTGGAGGTGTTGGAGTCTATTAATAGCAATTTACTGGATAGGGGAATTCAGTTGCATCTATCGGAAGTTAAAGGGCCGGTGATGGATTGTTTGGAGAGGAGTAGCTTTCTGCAGAAGCTATCTGGAGACGTGTATTTAAGTCAGTATCAGGCATTTAGTGCTGTACAAATGAATGAAGGCAAAGTGACTGAGCTTATTTTTTAGGATCTATTGATGTGTAGTAGTTCAGACTTGATCTGACAGTTACCGGTTTTTCAGAAGGTGCTCTGTCAGGTCAAGTCTGAACTACTACACGTAATATCTTTTTTGCAGAATAGAATAGTATCTCTCGACGATGAGTGGCCTCGGTACCTGAGCAATTCAGTGCTGTCTCTTTGTCAATATAAAGTACCCTAAGGCATGGCAGTAACACCCGTTACTGCCTAAATTTTATGGATTGTTAAGTTATTTGATCCTCTACTCGTTCTATTTGTGGGCGACTAGAGAATGAAATCGTGATATTTTTGTCGGGCCGAAGTGAGAATCGAGGTGCGCTTTCAAGTGATGATTCTACTTGCGATAGAGATAATCTCTGCAGTATGGTTGCTATTGTTAGAGCGACTTCCATCATTCCAAATGATTGGCCGATACATATCCGTGGCCCAGCCCCAAAAGGAAAATAAGCGTATTTAGGCCATGATTCACTATTGATGAATCTTTCGGGATTAAATCGATCTGCGTCTTTAAACCAGCGATTATCTCTTTGTGTGATATATGGAAAAATTTGTACCAAATCTCCTTTTTTAACTAATGCCCCACCAATATCGACATCTTCTGTCGCGCGTCTGCAAAACAGAGCATAGGCGGAGGGGTATAGGCGCATCGTTTCTTTAATTACTGCATTTAGATAAGGTAAATTTTTGAGATTTTCATAGCTGGCTGAAGTATTTCCTAAGATATTATCCAATTCTTTCTGAATTTTATGCTGTACGTCTTGGTGCTTAGCTAATAGTAGAAATAGCCATGAAAGGGTAGCTCCGCTTGTTTCGTGACCTGCAATCAAAAGAGAAATGACATCCTCTTCAATTGCAGAGGTATTTCCGCCGTGATGCTTTATCAATATTGATAGTAAATCTGACTCTTCTTTAGAACTCTGCTCTATTCGTTCTAAAACAATGTCCCGAATACAGCTCCTCATGAGCTTAATGATTTTTTTCTTTTTACGATTTGCGGGGGTAGGAATAAATCTGGGTAGTGTAAAGGCAGATGTTGTTTCTTTATAGGCAATTTCGGACAAACAGTTTACGGCTTCACTAATGGGCTGAACAACTGTGTTTAAATTTTTATTAAAGAGAGTCTTGTATGCAACCTCTAATGAGTATTGAGCCATTTCATCGTCAATACTGCTTTCGTAGCTTCCATTTTCTTTGATCTTGGAAATTATAGTCTCAGTGAGATCTTGGGCAAGCCTGGAAACTAATTTAGCATAGCTTGGAATTCTTTGTTGCGATAATGATGGCAGTACTTTCCGTCTTCGGTTTTTCCAAGAACTCCCTTCCGCAATCAATAAACTATTGCCGTTCCATTGCCTGAGAATATTCATGATTTTTTCGAAGCGAATAAATGAACTTGCCTTTGTGGCTAGTACACTTTCTATATGATCAGGATGAAATATGAACCAGCACCGATATGGTCCTAGGCGAATCTTAACAGTATCACCAAAAGTGGAGTTCAGGCTCTGGTAATAGGCTAGCGGATCATTCCTAATGCGATAAAGGGCGTTGATGCCTAAAAGTGCGGAGGTGGGACCCGCAGTTCGTATTTCAGGAGGTTTCATTTTTGATATAGCTTTCTTCATTGCTTGGTGATGTAGATAGGAGTTTAACTGGAAGCAAAGCAAGTAATAAAGCTGATGCAAATAGTGCGTAGATAAAATTTATATGAAATAGGGGATATATAAAAGCCTCTACTGAATTGAAGGTTCGTTCGCTCCTAGAGTCCTTATAAAGAGCGCCTGGGAGTTTTTCGTTAGCAAAAATTAGCCCGGTAGGACGTCTTTTTTTAAGCCATTCTATATATATATCGATTGTGATATAGATTCTGTATTCCAATACAGTATCGATTTTTCCTTTATCCAAGGCTTCCATCTAGGGAGCCACTCGGGAACGTTGGTCTTGTATTCTGGCCATCCTTTAGGAAAGCGAACTAACAAATCATTTCGATGGTGCCAGCGGACTAAACCTGCTACGAAAACCCCTGCCATACCAGCTGCTAGAGCTACAAAGAAATTCTGTAAAAAAACTCCAATAACTATCCAGGATATAGCGGTGCAAAGTTGCATTGGATTCGTTATGTATGAATACAGTCCACTATTGACAAGGTGTTTTGTTTTGTCTAATGGAATTGGAGTTCCCTCGCCAAAAATAACAAACATATGAACAGCACTTAGTCCGATAATGATGCAGGGGAGCAAGGAAGAAATAACTGCAACAATCTCAGCTGCAGATCTTTGACCTATATCCCAACTTCCTCCCATTGCATGCATAATTAGAGTGGGTACTATAAAGAATGCTAAAGAACCGTATGCAATTGCTAATAATGTAGCTCTCTGAGGTAGGTTGATATCATATCTGGTCCACTTTGCCAGGTACATTGCAGGTGTATGTACAAGTAAGAAAATTAGTGTTACGCCAAGTAACCAATAGTTACCCGCTATAACTAGGGGGTCGAGAGAGTTAAAAAATAATGCTTGTATGGCAATAAAAATAGCTGTAAAAATTAATGGGTTGAGTTTGGGGAACACTAGAAATGTTGCGGGACCAAACAAAAAAGAACCAGCAAACCATAGATCGACAGGCATTCCTAGTAGTATAAGAGTCTCGCTTCCATAATGCCATGCACCTAATCTAACAGCCATTGCGTGTGCGGGTAACAGTAGCGCAATACTGTACAGAAATGAAAATAGGCTTCCGACCAAAATACGATTATCACTTTTATGCCTCCAAGCGAAATAGAAGGTGCAAAATAGTGGAAGTAAAAATAAGGCCGCTCTTAATATAACCAGTAGGTCACTGTGAATGTCTATGTTAATCATTTAATGAGCATTCTTTCAATGGGGTCGGAAATACTGATCGGCAGTTTTGTTTTGAATAGTTCTACAAGTAGAAAAACAAATGGAAACCCCAGAGATAAATATAAAGATAAAGGCGGAATGCTAATGATAAAAAGTAGTTGAAGCATGCAGCCCAGGCGCATTAGTAATCCTTCTTTGGTTTTAGTGTTCTTCATGAATGCCAAAGCAAAGATAAGTGTCGAAGGAAATATAACCATGAAAGAATATGATTCTATACCAGAGCTATCTCCCTTCATCCAGAGAAGGCCAGTCAAATATAATCTAAAAATTGAAATAAAAAATGTGATAGATAAAAGTGTAATAACTAGTTTTGGTCGAAGAGAATACTTCAACTTTACTCTTCCTTAAATGATCAAATAAGAATGACTTTACCTTATTTTAACATCTGGGTCACGTGATCCTGACTACAGTAACCAGTAGTTATTTGTTCTTTATTCAAATTCTAGGTAGATAGGGCTCCTCCAATACTGTTTATCTTGAAAGTAACGCAACCATCGGTTAAGTGGCACTTTTGTATGCTTTTGTGAGACGATGGGTTAAGCCTCCATGGCTTGAAGTGTACCGGTATCACTTATCATTGAGCAGCTCAGAATCCCTATAAATTAAAAGAAGCATATAGAAGGTCTCGATTTTAATTTCTTCTACTTAGTTGTGGTGTTATTAGGGAGAGTTATCACCAAATCTGGTTTTGAAGGTTTAACAAAAGCGACGTATCTGGTTGATTTTTGATCGCTAGACAATGAGCCAACTAGGGGATACGCCATCATGGACAAGAATACCGCTGTTGAGTTTGCAGGTCGACAGGAGGCAGCTGACCTACTGACAGAACGGGGCGCACGAGAGCTGCTTCAGCAGGCAGTGAAGGCAGAATTGTCGACCTTCATGGAAGCGTTTCAAGATCGTCGCCTGGACGATGGCCGCGCGGCTGTTGTACGCAATGGACACCTGTCTGTGCGCGATATTCAAACTGGCATTGGCCCAGTTACGATGAAAGTGCCAAAGGTACGCAGTAAAGATGGTAAGCCCGTAACCTGCCGTTCCGCATTAGTGCCGCCATATTTGTGTAAAGCTCGGGCCCTGGAATCATGAACTGGGAGTACTTATTCACCAGCTGGCTCAGCAGAAAGGGAGCTTGGTTGAGGAGGGGCACTTGATGCCAGATCATGTTCATATGAAGATCTCTATCCCACCGAAATACGCAGTTGCTCAAATAATTGGCTATATCAAGAGGAGGAGTGCAATCCACATGGCACGGCAGTTTTCTGTCAAGCGCCGCAACTATGTGGGTGAGAGGTTATTTTGCTTCGACAGCAGGCTGAGATGAAGCAGTAATAATGACATACTTACAGAACCAGGAAAAGGAAGATCAATGAACTGATCAGTTGATACTGGTGTAGTCGCCTCTTGGGGCGTAAGGAACCGAAGGTTCCGTAATTGCCGCTTAGAGCGGCTCGCAATATTAAAGCCCCCGGATTTGCTAGGGGATACTTACTGTGACTGAAAAGGTTTCAGTGCATATATTTCAACTTAGTTGATCTTTAAATATGTTTAGCGATAAAAATGGAGAGCGAAGCTCTCCATTTTTTAAGTCGGTAATGAATACTCTATAATTGGGTTAGTTTACACTGTTTGAATGATAAATCATCGCTTGCCAAATATTTTGCTTGCCGCCACCATAGTTATCATAGGTAGGGCTCTTGATATATGACCAGGCTACTTTACCGTTGCCAAGGAAAATGGGTTCATCTAGGCCACCCCAACCATACTTAGTCAGTTTTACCGGCCCTTCTAGCACATTTAGGTCTGCATCAATTTCCATAACATAATATGCCTTGGGCACCAGCATACGCATTGCGCCATTTTTAGCTGAGCTTCGGTTATATGACAGGTTATCGGAGATACATTGAAATTGTGCGTAGCCAAACAAATAGCGACCATTTTTCAAATCGATAAGTTGAGGGTCACTGATTTGACAGTCAGGTTCTTCTACCAGCCATTTAAAGCCTTGCCCGTCGATGCTTCCATTGCCATCGACTTTGGCGATACCGATGCGGGTTATTGACGAGGAATCCAGAGCATCGCCTCCGCGTAAACCCTGTCTGGTAATGGTTGGGTTACCACTACTTGACATATAAGAAAAGAAGCAATTCGTATTATCAGAGCATTGCTCATCAAAGGGGCCGCCACTACTCGTATCAATACCGTATTTGCTTTGCAGGAAGCGATTCATTTCCTCGTCATCAATGTATTTGGGGGAGACGATGAGGGATAGGTTAGTGTCTTCATCTACCGGAACAACAGTGTGCCCACCTCCATTGGAGAAAAATGCGTTATCTGAAGGGACTAGATAATTGTAGCTGCCTTCAAAACTACTAGTAGAGGAAGTATCCTCCATTTTGATAGCAATAGTATTTAGCCCGCGTGATTTATAATACTTGCCGCCATCGCTAGTACAAATTGCTCCATACTTTTCATTGTCAGGGTTATAGAAGGCCCGAATATTTAATACGTGGCCATAGCCACATAGCCAATACCAGCCTCTATTATTACTTCCACTCATATTTAGGGACCAGTTATCGCGATCAATAACGGTCATTCCCGCAGAATAGTGGGAGCCACCGTAGCTGCCGTCAAAAACTCGAGCCGTTACGGAGAAAGCATAACTGGTACGTCCTTGGCTATCATCGTGAACATAAATAAGCTCTTGGGCCCCGGCATGGCCTCCACCGTGCATCTTGTTTACAACATAGGCTGCAGGCTTTTCACTGAGCGGTTGATTATCCCACTCCATTAGCCAAATCTGGTCGTTATATTTATAGCCTCTCTCACGAATGTACTCGACCATCGTGTTATAGTCGGCCTCAGAGAGCTGATCGACGATATAAGCCATCTCCTCTTGCATCTCCTTTCCTTTAATTGTCTTAAAGGATGGAGAATCACCAAAATCAGTCTCAGGGAAATTAGCTTTAAGCCCGGGGAGGAAGTCATCAAATGTTAGGGTGGGATGATCGGTAAAATAACCGATGTATTGACTGTGATTGGTAGATATCATCAGGCCGATATCTCGTTCAATACGGGCATCAATAGCGCTGATATTATTTTCCATTTTCATCCAGTTGCTACCGTATTGCTCTACCAGGTCACCTTGCACATCGTAACGCTCGTTTGCTCGGTATTCTGTGTTGCACAAGACCGCCACTCGGGAGCAATCAGGGCTGGCTGCAATGCCGTGCGTCTCATAGCATTGCTTTAGTATCGTAGTATTGCCAGTTTGATCGAAGCTTGAAGTCTCAGGATTATATTGCAGCTCATACACAGTGCCATAGGTGACTTCATTATCTCCACTACCTTCACTGATGGTTTTGGAAACAAACATTCGGGGTTTATCGGTATCGGTCGCACAGGCTGCTGTATAGCTTCGCATGGGGACTGACTTTAAGTTATCTTCCTGAGTACTGTCTGTTCTGGAAATATAGTGTGGTAGTCCATGAACCTCTTGGGCGTTGGGCTGGCCATTGGGTAGGGTGATATCCCGAGAGGTAATCCGGGCAAAACCCAAGTCCGCAGTTTCAATATCACCTACAGTGACGGTACCGGGTTCATTGTCAGGAAGTGGTGTGTTGTTACCTGACCCGCTACCTGAGCCCTGGCCTCCACCATCTCCTCCAGTGGATGGGGTTGGCTCAGAATCCGAGGAAGAACCTCCACCGCCACCACATGAGGCTAGTAGGGCCGTAAATGCTAGTGCTAAAACTCTCTTGCTCAACAGCTTTTCCATAATTTGCCCGAAGCTACATCATCTAAATCGAATGCTCAGCGTGCACTCGTCGATTGGTTGATTTTTGACAGAAAAATTACGGGCATCATTTTAGTCTGCTCTAGCTACTTTTGAGCTATAACCAAATCTGGTGTTTGAAGGTTTGAAAAAAAGCGGCGTATCTGGTTGATTTGTTATCGCCAGACAATAAACCAACTAAGAGATACGCCACCATGGACAAGAATACCGTTGTCGAGTTTTCAGGTCGAGAGGAGACGACCGATCCGCTAACAGAAATTCTACGCAGGGGGGCACGAGAACTACTTCAGCAGGCTATAGAAGCCGAATTATCCACTTTTATGGATACATTCCGTGAGCGTCGTTTAGACGATGGCCGCGCGGCTGTTGTACGCAATGGACACCTGCCTGTGCGCGATATTCAAACTGGCATTGGCCCGGT
>NZ_JBGMEK010000070.1:0-22210 GCF_041447265.1 Microbulbifer epialgicus | reverse complement strand
CCGTAATTGCCGCTTAGAGCGGCTCACAAAATTAAAGCCCCCGGCTTTGCCGGGGGATACTTACTGAATCAATAGAGGGGTTAGATAATGATGACCACCTCTATGGGATGGATGGGAATGACACTCTTAATGGAAAGGGAGGTAATGATTATTTAGAGGGCGGTCTAGGTTCAGATAAGTATGTCTTCTCCTATGGGGATGGGGATGATTTTATCCTCGATATTTCTGACGGTAACTCAATCACAATTGAAGGGGAAACTCTCAGTGATTTAACCGGCTCTTCCTCATCAAATACAATTTATGAGAATGAAAGTGGTGATATTAAGCTCACAGAGTTTGAAAATGGTTTTACTATTACCTACAGAAATGAGGAGGGAGAGGTTGGCACTATTACAGTGGACGGTAAGGTTGATGATTTCGGTATCTCGCTGAATGATTATGAGGAAGAGGAGGTTGATGAGCCGGAAGAGGATCAAGGTGCCCTTGTTGTAAATGATGGTAATTTGGGTACTTATGTAGTTGAAGATCCTAATACAGCGTCTGAAGAGCGTACAATATGGTTGAGATTTGACTATGAGGAAAGAGCTAACACAAAGGATTTACTCTGGGATCAAAGTGAGGTTAATTCAAATCAAATTGTTTTTGATGCAAGCCTCTTAAGTAAAGAGCATGGATATTTAACTAAAACCCCAGAGTCGGAAACTTGGTATTTCGAGGGGGGAGACGCCGGAGACATCATCATATCAGATCCAAGCCACCACTCATACTTTTTTTATGGCCGTGAGGACGATGATCATATTGTTATAGAAAACAATGTAGAAGGCGGTTTTGGTTTTGGGATAGGTGGAGAGGGTGATGACATCCTTGAAGATAGAAACAGAGGTGTACTTTATGGCGATAAAGTAAACCCAGAAGATCCCAGTGATGATGGTTCTGGAAAAGATATTCTCGTTAGCACAGGGACAGTTGAGGACGAGTTGACCGTACTGGATGGCGGTGGCGGCGATGATATTATCTTGGATTATTCTGTAGGTGGGGGTCTTTTAGCTGGTGGTAGCGGTTCTGATGATATAAGAGGAGGAGATGGAGATAATACTATTTATGGTGATGGTCGTATTGAATATGTGAAAGAAGGCTCGATATGGACATCAGTAGGCCATATACAAGAAGTTACTGATTTGAATCGTGAATATGATGATGTCATCGATGGAGGCGAAGGGGCTAACAGGATATTTGGAGGAGCAGGAAAAGACACGATATCAAGTGGATCTGGTAATGATTTTATTTGGGGGGATATGGGCTCTTCTGAATTTCATGGGGATGAGCTATCTGAAGATATTCCTGTTTCAATGCACGGTGCGGATGTAATTTCAGCTGGTGGCGGCAATGATCAAGTAGTTGGTGGTAGTGGAGACGACACCATCTTTGGTGGCGCTGGTGACGATATACTTTTTGGTGATGATGGAAACTTTGAGAATTCAGTGGAAGGGGCCGAAGGTAACGATTATATAGATGGTGGTGCTGGTGATGACCTTATAGTTGGCGGTAATCTCAAGGATACCTTACTTGGTGGGGAAGGTAAGGATGAGCTCCATGGACAGAAGGGTGCTGACTATTTGGATGGTGGCTCCGAGTCCGATATTTTATATGGTGGTGAAGATGACGATGTCCTTCTTGGCGGTGAAGGGGATGATCAGCTTCAAGGAGCTAAAGGCAATGACTACCTAGAGGGTGGCGATGGCAATGATCATGTCCAGGATTATTGGAATTCAGATAGCGGCGATTACAATACTTTGCTAGGTGGCGCTGGAGATGATGTGCTCCTATCTGGTAATGGTACTGATTGGCTGTATGGTGGTGCAGACACGGATATGTTAATCAGCGGCTCTGGCGATGATACCCTGTATGGCGACTCTGGGAGAGATACTCTTGTTGGCGAGGAAGGAGACGATTGGCTTGTCGGTGGGCTAGACGCAGATGTAATGTTTGGTGGCGGAGGTGATGATACATATATCTTAAGTGCTGGGGATGGCATTGATGGTATTAATGATAGCTCAGGAAATAATGAGGTTCATATTAGTGGAGCCTCTCTAAAGAACAGTAGCCTCTCTTCATTTGGGCGTGGCTTGCTATTACAGTATGGTGCTGGAGACGCGCTTATTCTCCATGGTGATTCCACAGATATCTACCTGGATGGGGAAAAGTTAGGTGGCGATGAGATCACTGCTTTTTTAATGAGATCACGTATGTTTTCCGGCAGGCTTGTTAGTGGCGCTGTTGGTGTACAAACAAGTTTTAACCCTCATGGTTCAATAATAAATAGCTCGTCCTTTATGATGGCCGATACCTCGGCTGAGTTTACAATTAGTGCTGTCAGTGAAGATGCTGAAACAGAAAGTAGCACTACAATCACCGCCTGGTATGCAGGCCAATTAATCGCAGTGGATTCAACGAATGAAGGAGTTGACCCTCTCGATCCCTCGACCTGGTTGCAAAGAGGTGCAACCGCTCTAACCTATTACACTTCTGAATCCGGCGATGTCATGGCCGGTGTACCCGCCGGAGACGGTACTTACCTGCCCCCCGCAGGTGCGGTGATGGAGCATATCCTTTTGCCGGATGGTACAGCGCTTTCTCGTGAGCCCAACTTTGCAACAGAATCTAACCTGGTTGCAACGCCTGGCGAAGATTTTGAATTGCCCGAAGACGCGGTAGGAGATACCTCCGGTATCAATGCCGATGATGAGATCATTGACGGTACCTCTATGGATGACAGCCTCTCTGGCGGCGCCGGTATGGATTTAATCCGCGGTGATGCCGGTGCAGATACCATTGATGGTGGTGATGGTAACGATATTGTATTTGGTGGGGCGGATGATGACATACTGCTCGGAGCCAAAGGTGACGACTTCCTGTATGGCGGTGATGGTGCGGATACAGTACACGGCGGTGAGGGGGATGATTACCTGGATGGTGAAGCCGGCAACGACAACCTCCAGGGTGGTAATGGCAATGACCTGCTAATTGGTGGTGCGGGTGACGACACCCTGTCCGGCGGTGCTGGCTCTGACAGATACTTCTTTGAACTTGGACATGGTCAGGACACTGTTGATAATAGTGGTGATACCGGCCTTAGCACTATCGCATTTGCCGATGATATCAGCCCTTATTCCGTAAAGGTGCTCCGCAGTGGTGATGACCTAATCCTTGAGACCGGCGAAGCTGGCGATTCAGTGACGGTAACCAATTACTTTGCCAGTGATGCATCTACTGTTACTGCCATTGATCAAATTGAGTTTTATGGTGGCGATACGGTGTGGAGTGTCGATGATGTAAAGGCACTGGTCTTAATCGGTGATGACTTAGATAACACCCTGAAAGGCTATAACAATAGTGATGACGTACTTCAGGGAGGTGGAGGTAACGATTCACTTACCGGCGGTGCTGGTACAGATACTCTTGAAGGTGGTTATGGTGACGATAGATTGGAAGGCGGCGTCGGTGATGATATTTACCTGATTGGCGTGGGTGAGGGTCATGATCAAATTGTTGAATTAGCGGGGGAAAATAACCAATTGCAATTCAGCTCAAATTTACTTCCAGATGACGTTAAAGCTATCCGTTCGGGCAATGATTTAGTACTTTCCATTGAAGCTGGAAACAGTTCGGTAACAGTAACCGATTATTTTGATGCTGCAGGTGAAGCGGTTTCATCAATAAGCTTTACGGATGGAACCAGCTGGGATCTGGCTCAGGTCAAGCAGCTGGTACTGATCGGCACTGATTCGGCAGATACTATTTCTGGTTATGAATCTGACGATACCCTTAACGGAGAGGCAGGCAATGACCTGCTAATCGGTAATGGCGGCAGTGATACCTACCTATTCTCTACTGGCGATGGTCAGGACCAAATTGTGACTGGGGAGCAGAATACTGCAACAACAGAAACGATTCGGTTTGATGATACCGTGACGGAATCATCCGTATCTGTTGCGCGTAGTGGCAATGATATTGTTCTGCATTACAGCATGGAAGACTCGGTAACGGTAAAGAACTTCTTTACTTCGGAGGGTACCTCTGTTTCTGCGGTTGACCGTGTGGAATTTAGCTCTGGTGCGATTTGGACACTTGAAGATCTGAAAGCCAAGGTGCTAATCGGGGATAGCGCGTCCAATACTATTGAAGGTTATAGTTCGGATGATCTTCTGGTTGGTGAAACGGGTAATGACATTCTGCAGGGAGGCAAAGGTAATGATACCTACCGTTTCTCTCAGGGTGATGGTTCTGACGTAATTCTTGATGCGGCAGGTGATCAGGATCGCATCGAATTTAGTGATTTAAATCCGGGAGATGTTCTATTGCGTCGAGATGGCAATGACCTGCTAATTAGTAATATTACTAATTTAGACACTATTCGCGTACGCGATCAGTTTGCGGTGTCAGCAGGCGTTGTGAGTGTTTCAGGTATTAATACTATTGCATTTGCAGACGGCACAATTTGGGATTATGAGCAAATTAAGCAAGGAGCATTGGCCGGTACGGATATCGCCGATACCATCTTTGGTCATGCGGATGCAGATAGTATAAATGCAGGAAAAGGCGATGACACAGTACGTGGTGGCCTAGGCGATGACCGTATCTGGGGCGGTGAGGGCGCAGATAAGCTCTACGGTGAAGATGGCAATGATGAGCTTTATGGCGGTGAGGGTAACGATTATCTGATAGGTGGCTCAGGCGCTAGCCGTCTTTACGGTGATACCGGTGATGACACACTGACTGGAGCTGGCGAGCTCAATGGCGGTGATGGTGATGATATTTTGAATGGGCAGGGAAGCGATCTGCTGATTGGAGGGGCAGGTAATGATGTGCTGAATGGGCTGTCTGGTGATGATATTTATCGCTTCAGCGCTGGAGATGGTATAGATCAAGTTGATGATCAGGGTGGCGATTTAGATCAGCTCGAATTTACTGACGTAAACCCTCAGGATTTAATTTTGCGCAGGGAAGGTAATGATTTGCTGATTACCAATATTGTGACTGGAGACATTATTCGCATTGACGACCAGTTCACCACTCAGGCTGGAATTGTTGCCTCAACGGGTATCGACAGTATTATTTTTGCAGATTCTACTACCTGGGATTATGAGCAAATCAAACAACAAGCTGTGCTAGGTACAGATAGTGAGGACACCATATACGGCCATGCTGACGATGATGATATTGTAGCTGGCAAAGGTAATGATACTGTTTATGGCCAAAATGGTAATGATGTGATCTCTGGTGGAACAGGACAAGACCAACTGTTTGGTAACAGTGGTAATGACGAAATCCATGGTGGTGATGACGCCGATACAATATATGGAAATAGTGGTAACGACCTTCTCTATGGTGATGAAGGTAATGATGTTATCGAGGACTACTCAGGCGTAAATACTCTTTATGGTGGGATCGGAAATGATCAGCTAAGCGGTACTGGAGACCTGTTTGGTGATGACGGTGCCGATACTTTAACAGGTACAGGCTTGTTAGATGGTGGTGCTGGTAATGACATTATTAGTGGTGAAGGAAGCGATATCTTAATCGGTGGTACTGGTGATGATGTAATAACCGCTTACAGTGATGCCTTTACTCAAAACAGTAATATCCTCGAAGGTGGTTCGGGTAACGATAC
Organism: Microbulbifer epialgicus; assembly: GCF_041447265.1. Lineage (NCBI taxonomy): Bacteria > Pseudomonadati > Pseudomonadota > Gammaproteobacteria > Cellvibrionales > Microbulbiferaceae > Microbulbifer > Microbulbifer epialgicus. The sequence goes on along the minus strand of NZ_JBGMEK010000070.1, from coordinate 16,539 downwards.
TCTGTTTGGATCATTTGGCGATGATGAGTATCGCTTTAACTTAGGTGACGGACAGGATATCTTGACTGAACGCCGAGATGGGGAAGCCTGGAGCAACATTGATCCATCGTCGGACACTATTCGATTTGGTGCAGGTATTTCTCAAGCTGATCTTCAATTTGAACGCCATAACAATGATCTGTTAATTGCTCACAGTAATGGCAGTGACTCAATTCGTATTACTGATTGGTATAGCGGGCTCACCGATCATCATAAAATCAATGAAGTTTTGTTCGATGATGGATCCAGTCTTGATTTAGCCGGTATAGAAAGCCTGACGGTTACCTATGGTACTTCCGCAGGTGAAACCTTAGTTGGTTACAGGGATTTGAATGATTCAATCAAAGCTGGTGATGGTGATGACCAAGTCTGGGGAAGAGGTGGCAATGATACCATTTATGGTGAATCTGGTCATGACTACCTGGATGGTGATTCCGGTAATGATTATATTGAAGGTGGAGAAGGCGATGATACGCTTGTTGGCCGAGCAGGTGCGGATACCCTGATTGGTGGAGCTGGTAATGATAGTTATATCTATTTGCCAGGCTCCGGCAAAGATGTGATTGATAATACCGGGGGAGGTGTTGACTGGCTCTACTTTAATAGTGGTATAGGTAGAGATCGCTTAAGCTTTGAACGCGATGGCGATGATTTACTGATTTTAGTAGATGAAGATTCTGAACAGTCGGTGCGTGTAACAAATCATTTCCTTGGTGGTGATTTTGAGATTGATGCCGTACAGCCAGATGGTGGCTTCTCCATTAGCGCAGCAGAAATCAACCAGCTCGTTTCAGCTGGAGGTAGTGATTTCGATTCGATTGTGGAAGGTACTTCGGCTGGAGAGCAACTAGCGGGAACTTCTGGTAATGATCAGGTCATCGGGCTTGCCGGAAATGATATTTTGTTTGGTAGGGGTGGTGATGATGAGCTACTCGGTGGAGCGAATGACGACAGGCTTTACGGTGGTAATGGCTCCGGAACTGGTACCGGTAATGACACCCTTATAGGGGGCGAGGGCAACGATATCCTATCGGGAGGTGATGGTGATGATTCACTTAGCGGCGGCTTGGGTGATGATCATTATTATTATGGAGCCAATGGTGGCACTGATACGATCGACAATACTGGAGGAGGAACAGATTGGATTCTCTTTACCGATGGTATTACGAGAGAGCAATTGAGTTTTCATCAAGAGGGTGATGATCTCTTGATTCTCGTTGATTCAGATCTGCATCAACAGGTTCGGGTTGTCGATCATTTCCTGGGCGGTGACAATGCAATTAGCTTTGTTCAACCGAGTGATGGTGGTTTTGCGATTATGGCTGAAAGTATTCCAGGTTTGCTTGAAGCTCTGCCAGAAGACAATGGCGGTACTGATGGCGGTACTGATGGCGGTACTGATGGCAGTATCGAATTTGACTCACTCATTGAAGGAAGCTCGGCTGGAGAGCAGCTGGGGGGTACCTCTGGCAATGATCAGATCAAGGGGTTAGCGGGAGACGATATCCTCTTTGGCATGAGTGGAGACGATGAGTTATTGGGAGGAGCTGATAACGATTATTTGGCAGGAGGGAATGGGTTTGGCACAGGCTCAGGTAACGATATTCTGATCGGCGGAGAAGGCAATGATACTCTATCTGGTGAAGATGGTAATGACTTGCTAATCGGTGGCTTGGGAGATGATCGCTACTTTTATGGAGCTAATGGCGGTGTAGATACTATTGATAATACCGGTGGTGGATTTGATGGAGTTCTCTTGCTGGATGAAATCACAAGAGAACAATTAAGTTTTCACCAGGAGGGTGATGACCTCTTAATTTTAGTTGACTCTGATATGAATCAGCAGGTGCGTGTTGTTGATCACTTCTTAGGGGGTGATAGTGCAATCAGCTTTGTACAGCCAGATGATGGGGGTTTTGCTATCATGGCTTCAAGCTTCTCGGAGCTTTTGGAGCCTCTTCCATCTGCTATAAGTAGTGCAAATATGGGGCTAGTTGTTGGTGATTTCAGGAGCGCTAGCGAACAGGAAATTATTGAATGCGAGGGTTTGGGAGTTGAGCAGGAGTTGGAGGAAATCGACACCACTGATAAGGTGTTACAGGCTAACGCAGTTGATAACCTGGTTAATGCTATGGCTGTGTTTGGCAGTGAGCCGATGGGAGAGTCCCAGCTTTCTCAGGGCGTGAGAGATGACACCGAAACAGTAATTGCTTGTAATTTCGAAGTAGCCTAAAACAAAAGAGGCGGCCGTTGAGGTCGCCTCTTTACATGAATGCTTGATATGGAGATTCATCGCAGGATATACCAGTTTTGTTTGGTTCCCTTTATGTTTCTATATGGCTAAGAAGGAGAGCTTTTTTAATTTGCAGGTACCATTCCTTCTGTCCTTGGGTTTAACTTTTTTATTGCTCATTGTGGTAATTCAAAAGAAGATTATAAGATAACGATTATTAAGGATCTTCTTATGTGGTCAGGGTTAAATGTATGTATTTCATCTGGGGTTTCCCAAATATAGACCGCAGGTAATTGAATATATCTGGTCTTTATCTCTACAGAAAATCTATTGGTTAGGTGTCTGATTTAACCTGGCCTAAATTCGTGGAATATTGGGTGCTACGATTTTGTCTATACATAATGGAGTTCAAATTTAATATGGAGATTTATTAAATCCACTTATAAATGGATTTATTTAATTGTATGGAGATTTAGGGGCTCATGTGGTCAGTGAGCGAGAATAAATTTTCTCTGAGTGTATAAGCTTAATGTTGGATCGAATTATGTCCAGGCGATTGTTTTGGTTGGTGATCACGGTATTGCTAGTGCCATTATTTATTTGCAAAGTGCTGCTGGGCTTGAGTGATAAAGATAAAGAATATATGAATGTAGGGGTTGCTAAACCCCTGCCTAACGTTGCTTGGGTGGAATATTTAGAGCCGACTAAGGAGCACCCTCGCGGAAGTTTGAAAAAATATCATTATCGTTATGGCATTTTAATGATAAATAGAAAATATATAGGTCATGGTCGTCTCAGGCCTGGGAGATTGTTTGCGGAGCTAAATGTGGCCTGGCCCAAATTTGAGGGCGCGAGTAAATATTATTTATCTAAAAAAAGTCAAAAGCTAAGGATAATGTTTGAGATAAATCACGATCCAGAAAGGGGGTTTGTAGATGTATATAAAGCAGTCTATAGGGACCTCGATGTATCGGATGAACAGGATCACCAGTATGAAGGCTTTATTGGTTGTAAACAGGATTTAGATTGGGTCTATTTGGCTACAGATCCTGAGCTGAAAATACCGCAAGGGACGCCGCTAACTATTTTATGCTCCGTTCGCGCAGATAGACTTCTTCCTTCGCATGAGTTTGGGTCGAAGTGTAGATATGTATTCCTGTTTGATAAGGCGCTTAAGGCGCAGGTTCAGTTTGATAAAAAACTAATGAAAAATTTTCCACAAGTGCATAAAGATTTGCTGATATTTTTAGAGTCAGTAAGGGAGGGTAACTGATAGATTTTGTCTGTAATGCTTCTAGGTTTAAAGGCAGTTTGTTTAATGAAAGCTTCTTTGAGTGGTTGATGGTAGTGTGCCTGTCTATGGAAATAGTAATAATGTATATAACATTATCAGAACTGAAGTTGATCTTGATAAGAAAGTAAATAATTTAACTGCAGGGTTGCATTCCCGTCCAGGCGATAAGGCTGATGTAAAAATGGAGGGGCAGAAGGTCAGTAAAGATAACCATAGTCATAAGGGGCTAAACCAGCCTGGTCAAAGGGGCTGTTATTGCTAGTGGGTATACATTTAGTGACTGAAGTAAAAACTGGCAAGCGAAATATCTATGAATATTTTACCAAGTCAATTCAGGAATCATTGGGAAATAGTTTTTTGGAGCGGTGATCCTGAATTGTCAATCTTTTTAGTTTTTAAGGCTTAAATTAATGAGAAAAGTAAAACTGACGCCAATGCTGGTGTTTGGGGCGCCGTTTTTTTTCTTCACTTTAGGTCTGGTGTCTGGTGAGGTGTCGGCTATATGGGGCCTTGCTGTATATCTTTGTATCTTGGAGGTTTGGGTTTTAGTTAATAAGTCTGATAGGTTTTCTAAATTTTTGTTGTCTTCATTTTTTGTGATTTGTTTGGGTCCGATGATATTTATAATTTTGGGTATCTTGGGTTCAGAGGTCAATAAGGCCTATTGGGATTTTCGGGTGAAACTAATGTGTGAAATGAAAGGTGGGGCTAAAGTTTATCAGGTTGAAAACATTTCAAAGGGAGACCTCCCTTCATCTACATTAAAGTTTAAAGGCTTAATTAAGCTTCCATATAAAGAGTATGCTGAGAGTAATGATTTGTTCTATTTGGATACAAGCTACAATGAATTGAAGGGTGGGACTCCAAGTGTAACGCAACATACTGTCAAAATTATAAGAGCTGCCGATAATGAAGTTCTGGGCGAATTTAATTCTTTTTCAAGGGTCGGTCAGACTTTTCCAGTACCGTTTCCAGTACCTTCAACTTCATGCGAAGGTGATTTGGGGGCGGCTGACAAGTTCGTAAAAAAAATCATAAGTGTAAAGGAGTAATTTATGCCTGAGAATAAATATTTTGATAATTCAGAGTGCGCGCTGGCCACTTATGCGACTTTGTTGCCAGGTCATGACCTAAAAAGAGAGCTAGTAAGTGCTGAGTTTACAGAAGCTCAAGCGAAAGAATTTCTTGGCAAAACTAAAGTGCTTGCCCAATATGGTGGTGATGAAGATACCGGCTTTGATGCAACTCTATTTGAACGGGATGGAAAACTCGTTTTAGCCGTTAGAGGCATAGTTGCAGGTGATGAAGGCGATATAATTCCTACTGATATTTCAATTGGGTTGGATGGTGCCGGCTATGATCAAATTATAGCGATGTATAATTGGTGGTGACGTGTTTCAACAGGACCAGGTACGTTAGTCTCTCAGATTGAGATGGGCACAGGTTATATTGTACCGGATGGTGCGGCGATTTTATCTTAAGAAATAATAGCAAATAGCCCTGTATGTGGCTTTTTATATACATACCTATTTGGAAAACACTGCTGTCCCTGCTGCCGGTGAGGCTGAGGGAAATGTTTATACAAAATTACAGAGTTCTGGAGGTTACACGCTATTTTCTTCCGTCATCGAACATGTATACGCCTTAAATGGACCTGAATTTAGAGCTATAGCTTTAAATCGAAAGTTTTTTGGCTGGTTGAGCGGTGCTGCACCTGTTGATGAAGGTGGAAATTATAACACTTATATATTATGGGGATTTGAAGGCAGTGGTGGAGTTGAATATTTTTCTTCTAAAAAATTTTTGTCAGGTATCTAAATTTTATCGTTTTTTTACAGTCTGTAAGTGGCGTGATAAATTTTCAGTTTGATGAAGGTTAAATAGAGCTGCTAACGTAGTGATGACTGAAGTAAAGTCGAGTTTCTCTATGATTTTTTAATTTTTATTAAAAATTAGCAGGAGAAAACCTGGTACAACAATTTCTACGATTTTTCCGAAATTATACAGGTGTCCTAAAGCACATCTAGTAGAATATATTAACAGGATAGGATGTGTCACATACGAAGTGTGCACCATAAGCCAAAATTGAAATTTCATAGTCAAAATCATCACAGGCTGTAAACTAAAAACTGCAATTTGCGTTACGTTAAGTAAATAAATAGCAATGCCCCAAGGCTTACAAAAGGTTTATCTATGTTTCAAAGCTCACTTCTTGCTCACTTCTTGATCATTGTCATTTTAAGCCTATATGGCTGTGGAGGTAGCAGCTCCGGAGATGATGACATTGATCCAGGTAATGGTGGTTTAGATACACCTTCCGATGGTAGCAGTGATGGCGGCGATGACAGTGGTAGTGACGGTGACGGCGGTGATGATGCAGGGAGCAATGAGCCAGCTCAACTAATCCTAAGCCCTCACCCAGAAAACACCTTAATGGTCAATGCCTCGGTGATCACAGAGGAAAATGCCAAAGTGGTTATCAAGTTTGAGTCTGAAGCTACTGAACCCCATCAGGTCACATTGAATGAGTTCAGCACAGAACATTCATCAACCATAGTTGGGCTTAGAGCCAGCACAACTTATCAATTCACGACAGTTAGCACCTATGAGAATGGTAATGTTGTTGAGAGTGAGCCTGTAGACTTTACCACCGGTGGATTACCATCTGGGGTGCCAGCAACAGAAGTCGTAACTCACACAGCGCAAAGTGAGGGAGGCATTACAATATTCGCTCCAGCCACTACCAACAGCGGGCGCTTCTGGGGTGTAGATGAAGAAGGCGAAGTTGTCTGGTATCTTCATGATGACGTCCCGCTTTCTGGTACACCTGCAGCTCGCTATCTCGGTGACGGCCGAATTATGCTATTGCTCAATTCCGAAGCTCGTATTATCACGTTCGCGGGTGAAACCCTGCAGACATATGATCTCCCCCCCTATCACCACGACGCAATTTTACTGGACACTGGTAATCTCCTGGTGCTGACTTATCAAAGACAAACTATTGGCAACTCAATGCTGCAGGGTGATGTAATTGTAGAAATAGACCCGAAAGGTAATACTGTCTGGCGATGGTCTGCATTTGACCATCTCGATACCAATCGATTTCCCGGCGGGCTATCAACTCATGTATCGGACAATGGCTCCATGGACTGGACCCATTCAAATTCTCTCTTTTATCAATCAGACGATGATACAATCATGATATCAAGCCGCTCACAAAGCTGGGTGATTAATATCGACCATAAAACTGGTGAAGTTGTATGGATTATGGGTGATAGTGATGGGAATACTGTCGACAATCTAGAAAATAAATTTTTATCCTTGACCAGCGGCAGCTGGATGGCATCTCAGCACGCAGCTATGCTCACCGATAACGGCCAAGTCTTAATCTACGACAATAGAAATGAAGCTGAGCTCAGTGGAGATATCCACAATAGCCGAGCTGTTCGATATAACATTAATACCAACCAGATGACAGCTGAACAAGACTGGGAGTTTATTACCCCGAAATACACCCAGTCACTGGATGACGTGGACGAACTAGATAATGGAAATATCCTTATCACTGCAGGCGGACCTTCAACCCCGGGCTCAGGTGGAGGCAGCACTTCCCATATAATTGAAGTTACTCCAAATTCACCATCTACTGCAGTTTGGGAAATGGAAGTTAACCAAACATTCATTTATCGTACAGAAAGAATTAAATGGCAGGAGCTTGAGAAATTTTCTTCGCTTGAAAATTAAACTTTCAGAAACCAGGCGAAAATTATTTTTGAAAAAAGCAATCTAAACTAGCCTAGTAGCTGCACTGGATTTTAGGCGGTGCTCTGTCTGTTAGGCCGGGTTCAGCGTGGGGAGGAGGGAGGTCCTCCCCACAAGCGACTGCAGTCGCGATTACCAGGTCAAGCTGATATCGGTTCCATCAAACTTTACGTCTGAGTCATACACATATTTCAATGTGCCTTTCCAGAAAGAGCCGTGCCATTCCCAGTCGGCATCGTAGCTAACTTCATTGAGCACTTTTTGGCTAAAGGCCTCAAAGCTGCCGTAGCGCTCTTCGCTGCCCATAATCACCACCCAGGTTTGCTCGTTCCAGTCGCAGGTGACGGTGTTGGAGTCGCCATTGCCGCACGGATAACGCACAGCGATATAACCATCGTCTTCTCTACCAAACTTCCAGTTGCCGTTGCGTTTCTCCTCTTCAAAGCCTTCCGGCCACTGCAGGGCAACGTTGGAGCCTCCGGAATGGAACAGTTCAATTTCCGGGTAGGGGTTGTATTGGATTACGGCAACATTGTTCACCTGCTTAATCTTGGGCAGGTGGTCGTTTTGCATGGTGCTATTACCATCGCCAACCTTTGCCCAGACCGATTGGGTGCCGGTGGTGGCGATCCAGGGAGTCTGCTGGTAACCCTGGCGTCCACCCCAGTAATTCTGAATGGAGTGCATCATCACACCGCCATCCTTATACATAGAGAAGTTGGCACCGGAGAGCACCGAGCTGCGGCTAAATACAGCCCCCGCCTTGGCGGCTGCGGGAGCTGCGGCTTCAGAGAGGCCCAGGAACTGGTCGAATGCCTTCAGGCCGTCATAGCCTTCCAACTGATATTTGCTGGCGAACCAGGCCGTATCGGCAGCAACATCGGGATGGAAATAGGCTCCCTGACTCCAGTAGAAGGGCACGCGCTCCTCGCGGGGGAAGTCGGCATAGATGCTGTTCCTGGCATCGCTGAGCGAGTGACCTATTGAATAGTTCATATTCAGGTTTTTACCGAAATGCTCGAAAACCTCATCGGAAATCTCCAGGCCGGAGGTGGCGAGCATTACGCCTGCGGGGCTTGGGGTTCTCACTGATTCTTTACCCAGGCCCGTTAGCAGGTAGATAATGCGATTGATATTCCCGCCGGAACCGTTCCTGCGGTAGCCATCATTGCTGCGGCCGGCGGCGGAAAAATGGATGCCCTGGTCATTGGTCACCAGCAACATGTCCTTCAGCAAGCGCTGAGCGGCGCCAATGGCCAGCTCGCGAATCTCTTCGTCTTTAGAGAAGTCTACCAGGTTAAGAAGGGCGGACAGGGTGTAGGGGGAATAGACCGGGGAGTAAAACTCATAGAAACCATACTGGTTCTTTACTTCCAGATAGCGCTTCAAACGCTTGTAAGTTCTGTCATCCTCAAAAGCGCCGTATTTCTCCTGCAGGAGATATTGGGCAGAAGTGTACATGATCATATGGTTTTCAGAGGCGAAGGAATGATCCCCAGTGCCACCTTCCTTGAACCAGAAGTTATAGCCATCCAGGGCTGCAAAGAGTTCATCCTTGATCTCCGGACGGAAAAACAGAATGCGGATAAGCCGGGTGAGGGTGAAGTCTGAATTTTTCTGCCCGCCATTACGCAGCACATCCAAATTCTTGTTCAGCGCTTCGCGGTTGAGTTCATCGCCAGTGTATGCCTGTAAGACAACCGCGGTATCATTTGTGGAGGAAACCCCCTCATCAATATATTGCAGCTGCCTCTCTACATAAGCGCTCTCATCAAAAGACTGCGCACTTAGACTTACCGAGTGTATTGCTAACCCTAAAAAAATTGGATACAGCGCTCCTACTACTGATACTTTCATCAGTACGTCTTCCTATTTTGATTTTAAATTATGCATAAAATGACCAAAAATGTACCACTTAGCTATTACAAGAATGTTCTGGATTATGCGATAGGCATTTTCTTTCGTAAAAGAGGGCCAAAGCGATCAGCTTGAGTTCCTGGTTCTCATTTTTTAGATATTCTCCGAATGGTAGTTTCTGGCATCGTTAGTTTTGCTATTTATTTTGGGTGGATGAATTTTGTGTGTGTTCAACTTATGGAAAGAAATAACCAAGATAAATCTATTTTGGCGCTGGAATTTGCGGGTTGTCATATACTACTGGGCCGGTAAGAAAGAATACCCTGCGCTCGGGACTCGCTGTGAATATATCCCTGTAAGCTCGCAATCGGCATCCATGCCTCATACGGTCCCGTGCGCAGGGGTTTCTTTGCTTCCCCATTTTTAGTATGTATGGTAGGTAGATGCTAAAAATAGTGTTTGTGACGCAGTTTATTGGTGCGAGGAAGTGGCGTCAAAAGATCTATTTATTCATTCTAATAATGGGTGATCTATAGGCTGCATTTTCCATTCTTACATTTTCGCAATTGCAGGTAGTTAGGTTGGGTCGAACAAGGGAAGCACTAGTTAGCAAGTGTTGGGGCGAAAAATTTTGCTATTTTGTGGTTGGGTTTATCGCTATGGATTTTTGGCACTTTGGGAGAAAAAATGCATAAATTACTGATTTTCTTTGCCGCGGGCTGTCTAGGTGCTTTAGCCAACAGCATCACAGTCTGGTTATTCGGCAACCTTGGTATTACGCCTTTTTTTGGAGTTTCCATCACCCCTACCTTATCTACTGATTGGCTTTACCCTCGAATCGTATGGGGAGGGATCTGGGGTCTACTTTTTATACTTCCTTTTTTGTCATCAAGGCTGTTACAAAAAGGAGTTATCCTGAGTTTATTCCCGACCGCGTTTCAGCTATTTTTTGTTTTTCCCGTGATGGCAGACAAAGGAATGGCTGGACTTGAATTGGGAATGCTTACTCCAGTTTTTGTATTGTTCTACAACTGGGTGTGGGGTGCTGTTACAGCACTTACCATAAAGTTGGCAAAATAGAAGGCTGGTGCCGTTACCTTTAAGCTTAAAACAGTGTGTAGTGCTTGCTGGGTACCAGTAGCAGGACCTAGCGTAAATCTCGAGTACATAGTGGTATAGCCTTCTCAGTATCCCTGTCTTTAGTAAAGTCTCTTGATCGGATTGACAGGTTAGAACGGATAGGTGCCAGGTGCCCATATTTTATGTAAAATTTTTCTATGTCCTTGAAGGATATTTTAGTATGTTTGGCGTATAAATATTTTGAGCTGCGCGGGGCCGAAGAAAGGCGTAGAGATGACACCAGCGATTATTGTAGCCAGGAAAAATAAAATTGACTACAGAGTGCATGAATATAAGTTCGAAGCTTCAGCGGAACTCTATGGGCTTGAGGCCGCTGAAAAACTTGGTCAGTCAGCGAGGAGAGTTTTCAAGACATTAGTGGTTGTTCTCGATAATAAGGAATTTAGTGTCGGAGTGATTCCTGTCTCGTCCATGCTAAGCATGAAGCGAATAGCGGTGGCAACAGGAGTGAAGAGGGCTTTCATGGCCACTAAGGCCGATGTGAAACGTTCTACAGGGTACATATTGGGAGGGGTAAGTCCTTTAGGGCAAAAAAAACCACTTAAAACCTTTATTGACTCATCAGTGATGAATTTTGACACTATTTATATTAGCGCTGGTCGCAGAGGGCTTGAATTAGAGATTAATCCAAACGACTTAATAACATTGACAAATGGGGTTTGTGTCGAGCTATGTCAGTAGTTTTGGCCAAAACTTCCAGTGTGATGGTAAATTAATTAATCTAAAACGTGAGCCTTTAAGTCAATCAAGCTAAAGTCCATAAATAGAGAAGCTTTAAATGTCTGTCAGAAGAAATGGGTTATGGGTACTGTTTGCAATATTTTTCTTTGTAGCTATATATTTTCATGAGGGGGAGTCACTATTCATTAGTCAGGGAAAATACCCGGCAGGTAAGCTGCTTGTGTGGCTTGTATTTATTAGTTTTCTTGCGTATTCAGTTTACTGCAGTACAAAAGAAAATATATTCAGAACGATAAGAGCAATTTATCCACTACATTGGGCAAGACAAATTGGTATTGATCTCTATCTTGGTTTAGGTGTAGCAATGTTTATTATTTATCTCAATGAAGGCTCAATATTGGTGCTCGTATTTTGGTTGGTCCCCATAATTCTTTTTGCCAATCTAGCCGTGTTACTTTATTTGGCAATGAACTATGATTCAATAGTTTCTCATTTTTTGTAATAAACTCGTAAAGTTCAGTGGCTCAGCTTGTAACTTAGCAATTCTAAATTATCGCCTAAGTGATCTGCGTTTTAACGGCGGATCTCCTTAATCTGGGGGTGCAGAGTGGAGTACTTTAAAAGTGTAATGCAATCCCTGGTAAGTATGATTTGCCCCTCGCCTAAGTAACTGAGAGTTCCATGTGCCATCTAGCTACTAAAAGTTACACAAGGGTACAACAATTGGTGAGAGGTGGGGCGCTCATTTCCCCCAAAGTGTTACTTACTCGGTAATAATTGGCATCCAACCGATGTATCTGTGAGCGTTTTCGTAATGGTCGATACCAACTTCCCAGGTTGTGAGAGTGACACCATCAGACGTGTTAATTTCCTGCCAAACTACTCGGACTAACCCACGACTCGTTGCATCATTGTCACTCGGTAAGCGATCTTGACAATTCACCCACTGGGGTAGCTTCCCAATGAGATTGCATTTTCCTGATGGGTTTAGACTGTCGCTCAACGAAAGCTCCTTGTTGAACCAAATAGAACAATAAATAGTGTGTTTGAGCCTACTCTCCATGGCTCATCCTGTCTTCCGTATCGTACATAATAATATCAGATCTGGATCATTAAATAACTAGCTGGTCACACAATTTAATGAGCGAGCGAAAATTAAAACTCTAGGAAATGTGAAGTAAATAACGGAAGTGACATGATCCTGTATAGGAAGGCATCAACAGGAGTTAATGACCGCCATTTCTACATTGTTGTCAGCTTCGACAAGCTACTTTGTGTTTATATAGATACGGCATAATGAATAGCGAAGTAAATAGGGGGCTCCATGCTCCATTTGTGAATCTAGTAGCCACAGTTAATAATGATAAATCCGGTCACTGATGTAGTGGCTCTTTAATGCCGTCTATAGTATCCGGAGATGGACAGCAGGCCCATCCACTCGCTGAATTGCTTGCCAATGACCGTAAGTGAGGTCAGGATACATTTCTCGTGGGGTTATATTACATGGATACCAATCACAAGCATGCAGAGATTTACTCATACTATGACCGGAGGGAAGCGTACTCATTACTTCTGGCACAATAATAATTAACAAATTCACAGTTTAATGTGGCAAAAGGATCTATTTTCATCAACCAAGGATCAGGTTTATAGCCATTTGAATGGCGACACTATGGCGACCTAACCCAAGGCAAGCTCTGCGCTCAATGCCATTCAGTATTTGCATTTGATCAAGTGGGATTGCCTCATTAAGATGTTGAAATGCTTTCCCGGAAGTCATTTCATTTTCCGCGCTAAAGTGATTGTATTAGGTTGCCCTGGAGATTGGTTTGCCGAGGGAGGTATTAGAGTCAAATTAGACAAGAAATGGAAGGAAGCTATGGCATGGATTTACTTGGTAGTGGCGGGTCTGTTCGAATGTGGTTGGGCAATTGGTCTTAAATATACGGTTGGATTTACAAAGCTTGTTCCCTCCCTTTTGACCATTTCAGCGATGGCGATTAGTTTTTGGTTACTATCACTCGCAATGAAAACAATTCCCGTAGGTACAGCCTACGCTGTATGGACTGGTATTGGCGCAGTGGGAGTGGCTATTTTGGGTATGTTCCTATTCGGTGAATCACGTGATGTGATGAGGGTAGTATGCTTGCTTCTTATCGTGTCAGGAATAGTAGGGCTAAAGTTAGTTTCGCCCTCGTAATGATATTTCAAAAATGGTGGTTTACCGGAATTGCTCACCTCCTCACATTGTGTAAATTGAAGTGTGATTTTTCCGAAGTGCCACCAGTGGCGTTTCTTGGCATGATGCATTTTAGAGTCTCAGATTCTTTTCTAAATTTGGTAGAGAACGGGCCGGAGCATCACCTGACTTGTTTGTCAAGCCTCTATTTATTGAGTTTTATCTTGAGTGATCACGATTATTTATGGTAAACATTTATGGCTTCACGAACTCTAACAAACCCCAGAACAGGTGAAAGAATTATATTTACAAAAACATCTCGAGAGACAAATGGAAAACTTTTCGAGATGAGTTATAAAATGGCTCCGCATGCTGCAATCGTAGATGAATATTCCCATCCACATCAAGAAATGGCCATTAGGGTTTTGTCTGGCACGCTAACTTGCTCTGTAAATGGTGTGAATAAAAAGCTTTGCGCTGGAGAGGGAATAACTATACCTGCCGGTGTACCTCACTTTCAAAAGAACGAATTTGAAGTAGATGTGCATGCGATTTAGTAATATCGTCCTGCTGTACATATGCAAGAATTCTTTGAAGTGCTGATTGGGTGGGCAAATGATGGGAGGGCTGGTGATTCTGGCATGCCAGATCCTTTGCGGTTAGCGGTATTGTTAAGACATTTTAAAGATAGTATCCGCTCAAGCTCAAAATGGAGAAACTTTACAGCGTGGCTATTAGCTCCTTTTGGTCGAATCCTGGGCTACCATAAAGAGCTGGAGAAATATGCCTTCCCCGAAGTGAAATAAAGTGCAAGCAATCCGCTGTGCAGGTTTCAACTGACCTGCTTTCGTTAATCTTAAAAAGAAACTTGAAAGGATTCTGGAGTATATTTAAGTAATTCATGATGTAAAAAGTCTCGGTGAGAATATTCTTGCCTTTATTTTAGCCTGTTTTTTCTCTGTAAAACTCTGAGTTATATTTCCTGTTCATTTTATGAAATATATGTTTGATTTTTTGAGGGGATATTTAATTTCTTGATGCTTAGTAATAGCCGGTGAGTTTGAAAAACGGTTGAAAGCCTCCTTATGTCGAGGGAGCGAAAATTCACTGTTCATTTGAAGACTTGCTGACTGGTGAGTCAGCTGCAATTATAAATTCCTCACGTTAAGATGCCGTGTTTCTTCTGTAGAGGCATAGACGGGACAACTCAAATGTTCAATGAGGGCTGTGAGTGCAGGTGATTTTTGTTGACGACCGGGATAATAAAGGTGATAGCCTAACCAGTCCGGACAGTATGGTGTCAGGCAGGCTTCGAGCGTTCCAGTAGCTAAGTGCTCAGTAACGTGCTCTCTAAATGTGTAAGCCAACCCCAACCCAGCTATAGCGGCTTGAATTGACACCGGCACATCGTTAACGAAGATCCGTCCTCCCTCGACTAATTCTACGGTCTGTGAATCCTGCTGGAAAATCCACCGGAAGTTGCCACCGTGCCTCGCGTTATGAAAATTAATACAGTCATGATCTTTGAGGTCTTTCAAACTTTTTGGGTAGCCACGCATGGAAAAGTATTTGGGTGAACCGACAATTGCCGCTCGAAGTGGAGGGGTTAACGGAATCGAGATTACATCCTTTTCCAGGTGAGAACCAAAGCATATGCCTGCATCGAAACCTTCTTTAATAATGTCAACAAACTGTGCATTGATGCTAATATCAACTTTCACATGCGGGTATCTATCCAGAAATGTAGGGAGCAGCGGTAATAATATCTTTCGAGCTGGGTACTCCATTGTTGTGATTCGTAGCATACCGCTAGGGTTTTCACGTCCAGCTTTGGTGCATTCCAAGCAGTCTGCGATCTGGCATAAAGCGGGTCTACCTGCTCTAGCAGAGTTCGGCCTTCGTCGGTGAGTCTTGCACTGCGGGTTGACCGTACTAAAAGGGGTACGCCTAACCTCGCTTCCAATGCCGCGACGGATTGGCTGACACCTGATTGTGCCCGCCCCATCCGAGCCGCAGCTCGTGTGAAGCTGCCAGCTTCGGCAACTTCTTGAAAAATCAAAAGCTCATAGAGGTCCCGACGATCCATTTATCACTATACCTGATTTGGGGTTAACCAGGAAAGAAGGCTTCCTGGAATATTTTACTAAAAAGGGGTACGGAAAGAATACACTGCGCTCGGGACCGTATGAGGCATGGATGCCGATTACGAGCTTACAGGGATGTATTCACAGTGCGTCTCGAGTGCAGTGTATTCTTTCCTTCTGACCCAGTAGTAATTATGTTTAAGGTTTCTTAAGTTTTATATAACTTCAATTATTACATATGTTTTTATCGGGAGGCAATGGATAAAGTATAAAAAGTTACAAGATTAATCCATTTTCATTGAGTTTGATGATGGTTCGTTCTTACATTATCGCATTAGGATAGATTGCTCAGTATCATACCGGCTATGTTGACTTCTGGTGTTCACTATCTAATTCAATTTCCGGCCGGTGAAAATTGATTGTTCTGTAAGTTTTGAAAATTAAATAGTTGCTTCGACGACTGATTTATCACTATGTCTGATCAAGCCAATCACTTTTTTACCCTACCAAAATTCTGTGTTCTCAAATAAACTCGATTTAAATATTAATTAGCGGAGAGAACTGCCCAAAAGTATAGAATATTTATAATGTATTAAAGATGCTTAAATCATTGCCTGAATGAAGATAAGTCAAGCAAATATATTCTTATGATTCTTAGTCGGCTTTTAATCAGTAGCCAATAGGGCTGCTTAAGCAGTGCTAGATAAAAACCATGTAGAAATTAAAAGAGAATTGCATACAGTGAACGATAGGGTCATTGTTGAAATGTAATTCATGATGAGCTGGCAAATAAACTTTAATCTATAATTTTATCTGAAGTATTTGAGAAGTTTAATGAAAAATATTGTGCGTAAAGCAACCGCAAGTATCATCAGTTGTATATTGGGGTTCGCAGTAATAGCGGTGGAAGCGAGCGATTCATTTAGACGCACCTCCAATAGTATTACTACGTCTGATAAGGTAGATATTTATTACAAGGATTGGGGCCAAGAGATGGTGAAGTTGTTACTTTCAGTCACGGTTGGCTTCTGAGTTCAGACAGCTGGGAATCTCAAATGCAATTTCTTGCAGAGAAAGGTTACCGCGTTATAGCCCATGATCGTCGTGGTCATGGTCGTTCCAGTCAGCCCTGGGAGGGCAATGACATGGATCATTATGCTGACGACCTTGCTGCGGTGATTAAGGCTCTTAAGTTAAAAGAAGTAACGTAAGCGGTACATGAACCACATTATTCATCAAAGTATGTAGTTTGCGTACCGCTTACGATCGC
>NZ_JBGMEK010000069.1:0-22377 GCF_041447265.1 Microbulbifer epialgicus | reverse complement strand
TCGAACCTAGGTGTAACATGAGCCACCTCACTCGTAACAGGCAAAGCCAGTCACTCATGACCACGTCCGTAGGACGTGGGTTTCTACGTTAAACTAAAGGGAAGAAAAGAATACACTGAGCTCGGGACCGTAAGAGGCATGGATGCCGATTACGAGCTTACAGGGAAGTATTAACAGCGAGTCTCGAGAGCAGTGTATTCTTTCCTTCTGACCCAGTAGTATGTATTGAATAAGCAAGGAAAAACTGTGGTGTAAGAAAAATAAGGAGAACGGGAACCTTTGAAGTTCCCGTCAAGGCAAAGCCATGCGGGCTTAGAAGCTATCCCCAGGCACCCTCACCCACCCTTCCATCAGGATTCGGGCACTGCGGCTCATAATGGCTTTAGTTGCGGTCCATTGACCATTCACCTCTTTTGCCTCCGCGCCAACACGTAGGTTGCCAGAAGGATGGCCAAAGCAGACGGAACCGCGCTCACCACCACCAGCGGCAAGATTCACCAAAGTACCAGGAATAGCCGCAGCTGTGCCGATGGCTACCGCTGCCGTACCCATCATGGCATGGTGCAGTTTGCCCATTGAGAGCGCTCGCACAACCAAATCAATATTGGTCGCACACACTTCCTTGCCACTGGAAGCAATGTAATCCTGTGGCTTGGCTACAAAAGCAATCTTCGGAGTATGTTGCCGGGCAGCAGCCTCTTCGAGAGAGGAAATCAGCCCCATCTTCACAGCCCCATGAGCGCGGATAGTCTCGAACATGGCGAGCGCTTTGCTATTCCCATTAATCGCATCCTGCAGCTCAGTTCCGGTATAGCCAATAGCTTCTGCATTCACGAAGATCGTGGGGATGCCGGCATTAATCATAGTGGCCTTAAGCACACCGACACCTGGAACTTCCAGATCATCAACTAGATTGCCGGTGGGGAACATGGCACCCTCGCCATCGGCCGGATCCATAAACTCAATTTCCACTTCGGCTGCCGGAAAAGTAACGCCATCCAGCTCAAAGTCTCCAGTTTCCTGCACTTCACCATTGGTCATCGGTACATGGGCAACAATGGTCTTGCCAATATTGGCCTGCCAGATACGCACGGTGCAGATACCATTTTCTGGCACTCTGGACGGCTCGACAAAGCCGCTATTGATCGCAAAGGCACCCACGGCAGCAGTGAGATTGCCGCAGTTACCGGTCCAGTCAACAAACGGCTTATCGATGGAAACCTGGCCAAACAGGTAGTTCACATCGTGATCGGCTTTATTGCTGGACGACAAAATTACCGTTTTGCTGGTGCTTGAAGTAGCGCCACCCATACCATCGGTTTGCTTACCGTAGGGGTCCGGACTGCCAATCACGCGGAGCAGCAAGTTATCACGGGCATGCCCGGGTACTTGGGCAACTTCGGGCAGATCTTGCAAGCGGAAGAAAACACCCTTGCTGGTTCCCCCGCGCATATAAGTCGCGGGGATTTTTACTTGAGGAGCAAACTTCATAACTCAGGCCGTCGCTTCTGCTTCGAGGAAGTCTTTAGCAAAGCGCTGCAAAACACCCCCAGCCTCATAAATGGAAACTTCTTCTGCGGTATCCAGGCGACATGTAACAGGAGCCTCAATCGTCTCACCATTAGCGCGGTGGATAAGCAAGGTCAGCGTGGCATGGGGAGTACGCTCACCGATCACATCGAATTTTTCAGTACCGTCGATACCCAGAGTTTCACGGGTAGTACCCGGCTTAAACTCCAGCGGCAATACACCCATACCTATTAGATTGGTGCGATGAATTCGCTCGAAGCCTTCGGCCACAATCGCTTCCACACCGGCAAGACGCACACCTTTCGCAGCCCAGTCACGAGAAGAGCCCTGCCCGTAATCAGCGCCTGCAATGATAATGAGCGGCTGCTTGCGATCCATATAGGTCTCTATGGCTTCCCACATACGGGTAACCTGCCCTTCCGGCTCGACACGAGCCAGGGAGCCCTGGCGAATCTCGCCGTTATCATCGCGCACCATTTCGTTAAGCAACTTCGGGTTGGCAAAAGTTGCACGCTGGGCAGTGAGGTGGTCGCCACGGTGAGTTGCGTAGGAGTTAAAGTCCTCCTCAGGCAGGCCCATTTTCGCCAGATATTCACCGGCAGCACTGCTGGCCAGAATAGCATTGGAGGGAGACAAGTGGTCGGTGGTGATATTGTCACCCAGCACCGCCAGCGGGCGCATGCCCTTCAATCCGCGCTCGCCTGCCAGGGCACCTTCCCAATAAGGGGGGCGGCGGATATAGGTGCTCATCGGGCGCCAGTCATAGAGTGCATGGCCCTGCTCTTCTGCGGCATCCCGCTCTTCGAACATGGGGATATACACGTCGCGGAACTGCTGCGGCTTCACGCTCTGACGCACGATCGCATCAATCTCTTCGTCGCTGGGCCAGATGTCTTTCAGGGTAATCGGGTTGCCATCGGCATCGTATCCCAGCGCATCTTTTTCGATATCGAAACGGATGGTGCCGGCAATAGCGTAGGCAACGACCAGCGGCGGTGAAGCCAGGAAAGCCTGCTTGGCATAGGGGTGGATACGACCATCGAAGTTGCGGTTGCCAGAAAGCACAGCTGTGGAATACAGATCGCGATCGATCACCTCCTGCTGGATTTTTGGGTCCAGAGCACCGCTCATACCGTTACAGGTGGTGCAGGCGAAAGCCACTACACCGAAGCCCATCTGCTCCAGATCCGGTAGCAGATCGGCTTCTTCCAGATACATTTTTACCGTTTTGGAGCCAGGTGCCAGGGAGGACTTCACCCAGGGTTTCCGTGTCAGACCGAGCTTGTTTGCATTGCGGGCAATCAGGCCTGCGGCAATCATATTGCGCGGGTTACTGGTATTGGTGCAGCTGGTAATAGCGGCAATAATCACAGCACCATCAGGCATCTCACCGGCTTTCTCTTCCCAGGCTTTGGCAATACCTCGATTAGCCAGCTCCGAGGCCGGCAGTAGCGCGTGGGGGTTGGAAGGGCCTGCAAGGTTGCGGCCGACAGTAGTGAGATCGAACTTCAAGACGCGTTCATATTCGGCATCCTTCAAGGTATCGGACCAGAGGCCGGCTTCCTTGGCAAACTTCTCTACCAGAGCCACCTGCTCATCATCGCGGCCGGTGAGTTTGAGGTAGTCGATGGTTTGCTCATCGATAGAGAACATGGCCGCAGTCGCTCCATATTCCGGAGTCATATTGGAAATAGTGGCGCGATCCCCCAGGGTCAGGTTGGAAGCCCCTTCGCCGTAGAACTCCAGGTAGGCACCGACAACACGCTCGCGGCGCAGGAATTCAGTGAGAGCCAATACCAAATCGGTACCGGTAATACCCGGCTGCAATTTCCCTGTGAGCTCCACTCCAACAATATTCGGCAGACGCATATAAGAGGCGCGGCCAAGCATCACACTCTCAGCTTCCAGACCGCCCACACCCACAGAAATCACACCCAATGCATCTACCATCGGCGTGTGGCTATCAGTGCCGACACAGGTATCCGGGAAAGCTACGCCTTCGCACACCTGCACCACCGGAGACATTTTCTCCAGATTGATCTGGTGCATGATGCCGTTGCCGGGGGGAATCACATCGACGTTTTCAAATGCGGTTTTGGTCCAGTTGATAAAGTGGAAGCGATCTTCGTTACGGCGCTCTTCAACCGCACGGTTTTTTTCAAAAGCATCCTTCTCAAAACCGGGATGCTCTACCGCGAGAGAGTGGTCCACAATCAACTGGGTGGGAACAACTGGATTTACCTTGGCGGGATCACCGCCTTTATCGGCAATAGCATCGCGCAGACCGGCGAGGTCTACCAGTGCGGTTTGACCGAGAATATCGTGGCACACCACCCGGGCTGGAAACCATGGGAAGTCCAGTTCGCGCTTGCGTTCGATAATCTGTTTCAGGGAGTCGGTCAGTTTTTCCGGCTCGCAGCGACGCACCAGGTTTTCCGCCAGAATACGTGAGGTATACGGCAGTTTGGCATAGGCTCCGGGCTGGATCGCGTCAACGGCGGCGCGGGTATCGAAAAAATCGAGGTCCGTACCGGGCAGTGATTTGCGGTAATCAGTATTCATAGCAGGTAAATCAGTCGAATCTTTTTTTAAAATCGTGTCTCTTCTGAGAATGGCTTCAGGCCACCAATCACTGGTAACCTGAAACCTGCACACTGGGTGTGCATCACTTCAATAATGAAATGAAAATTAACCACGCTCGGCGATTGGAGTGACTGTACGAGGCTCAACACCTACGTACTCTGCACTCGGGCGAATAATGCGGTTGTCAGCGCGCTGCTCAAATACATGTGCAGCCCAGCCAGTAACGCGGGACATTACAAAAATCGGTGTGAACAACTTTGTGGGAATCCCCATAAAGTGATACGCGGAAGCGTGGAAGAAGTCTGCATTGCAGAATAACTTTTTCTCGCGCCACATCACTTCTTCGCAACGGACTGATACTGGATAAAGCACAGTATCACCCACATCTTCAGCCAGCTTTTCAGACCAGGCCTTGATGATCACATTGCGCGGATCGGACTCGCGATAAATAGCATGCCCAAAGCCCATAATTTTTTCTTTACGCTCCAGCATTCCCAGCAGTTCTTTTTCTGCTTCGTCTGGATTGGCGAAACGCTCGATCATTTCCATCGCCGCTTCATTAGCACCACCGTGCAAGGGCCCGCGCAGGGTACCGATCGCTCCAGTAATACAGCTAAACAGGTCAGACAGAGTGGATGCACAAACACGCGCGGTAAAAGTAGATGCGTTGAACTCGTGCTCTGCATACAGGATCAGGGAAACGTTCATGACCTGCTCATGCAGTGCGTTAGGTTTTTCGCCACGCAGCATATGCAGGAAGTGACCGCCGATGCTGTCATCATCGGTTTCAGTTTCAATACGCACATTGTCGTGGGTGAAACGGTACCAGTAGCAGATTATGGATGGGAAAGCGGCCAACAGGCGGTTGGCTTTTTCCAATTGCTGGGCGAAGGATTCTTCACCTTCCAGGTTGCCCAACATGGAACAGCCGGTACGCATGACATCCATCGGGTGGGCATCAGAGGGGATACGCTCCAGCACTTCTTTCAGGGCCTGAGGTAAGCCGCGCATGCTTTTTAACTTCGCCTTGTACTCAGCAAGCTGACCACTAGTAGGTAACTCTCCGTAGAAAATCAGGTAAGCCACTTCTTCAAACTGACAGTGCTCAGCCAGATCTTTGATATCGTAACCACGGTAAGTCAGGCCGGAACCGGATTTGCCCACCGTAGACAGTGCAGTTTTACCCGCAACCTGGCCGCGCAGACCAGCACCACCTAATGCTTTCTCTACCATCTTCTTTTCTCCCCTTTTTTAAAACGCAGTTTCTGTATTCGTTGAGTGAATATCGGACCGGCATTCACTCGATGAGAAAACCCGTTACTTCTTAAACAGCTCGTCCAGCTTCTGCTCAAACACGTGATAGTTAAGGTAATCGTACAGCTGCTCACGGGTCTGCATGGTGTCTACAACCGCTTTCTGGTCGCCATTTTGCAGAATACTGGTGTATACGTTTTCCGCTGCATGATTCATGGCGCGAAACGCCGACAGCGGATACAGTACGATATCTGCACCGGCGTCACCCAACTCTTTGGTGTTATACAGTTCGGTTTTACCAAACTCGGTGATATTCGCCAGAATCGGCACATTCAATGCATCTTTAAAGGCTCGATAATGCTCTAATTCTGTTACCGCTTCAGCAAAGATACCGTCGGCACCAGCCTCTATACAGGCCTGAGCACGCTCGATGGCGGCATCCAGTCCTTCCTGGGCAAAAGCATCGGTACGGGCCATGATAAAGAAGTCATCATCGGTACGGGCATCTACCGCAGCCTTGATGCGATCCACCATTTCCTGTTTGGAGACGATCTCTTTATTCGGGCGATGGCCACAGCGTTTTTGTGCAACCTGGTCTTCAATGTGTACTGCACCTGCGCTTGCACGGATCATCTCTTTAATGGTGCGGGCGATATTGAAAGCACCACCCCAGCCAGTATCTATATCCACCAACAGCGGCAGCTCACTGGCAGCGGTAATACGGCGCACGTCCTCGAGCACATTATCGAGGCTGGTCATGCCCAAATCTGGCAGGCCGTAGGAGGCGTTGGCAACGCCGGCACCGGAAAGGTAAATCGCCTTGTGGCCAATACGTTCGGCCATGATCGCAGAATAGGCATTGATGGTACCTACTACCTGCAACGGTGAATTTTCTGCGAGTGCGGTGCGGAAACGCGCGCCGGCGGAAGGCTTTTGGCTCATACTCTACCTCAGTTTATTTTCAATGTTCTGCCTGGAAGCGCGGATATGCCGGCGCATTAATAACTCTGCCAGCTCCCCATCCCCCGCTTCTATGGCTTCGATAATATGGCTGTGTTCGCGAAACGCACGCTGGGCCCTGGGACTGGCCATACCCAACTGATAGCGATACATACGAACACGGTAATAAAGACGATTACATAGAGTGTCGATCAACAACTCATTCTTGGAGGCCTGAACAATACGGAAATGAAAATCGAAATCCCCTTCCGGCTGGAAATAGGCCTTGCCAGCCTGCAGCTCCTCCTGCTGTTCGTGGCCCGCGAGCATTTTACGCAAAGCTACTAAGTCCTCTTCACTGCGCGCTTTGGCAGCCAGTCTGCACGCCATCCCTTCCAGGGCCTCACGCACTTCGTAGAGCTCAAGCAGGCCGCGCTCACTCAGCTCGACTACTCGTGCGCCCACATTTACCCTGCGCTCCAGCAAGCCCAGAGACTCCAGGCGCATCAAAGCTTCGCGTAAACTTCCGCGACTGGCATTGAAGCGGCGGGCAAGCTCGGGCTCGCTGATTTTGCTGCCTGCGGCAATACAACCCTCAACGATTTCACCACGCAATGTTAAAAAGAGACGCTCGGCCAAGCTCAAATGAGCCTCCAGTACCGGACTGTTCATAGCGATGGCGCTTATGCCACTCCTGAATTGTCGACAATCTTAAAAGCCCCCAGACCATAAAGCACTCGGCTTCTGGCGTCAACCAAAGCCAGCCCTGAAGATTGTTGACAATATGTGGCGCCTAATGACTTTACAGGCAGTGGTAGTCTTGCCTCAACGAAGTGGGCATAATAGCGCCCGCGCCAGATACAGCGTGCTCCACTGACGGAGGCGCTCTATGCTTATCTGGGAAAGGGAAAAAATCCCGACGAAAGAGTTTCCAAGCCCGGTACAGCGCTCATTGACAAAGCTGCCAGCACCCAGGTTTCAGACAGAGTTATGCCGAAGAGTATTATCAGGCGATGGCTGCCAAGCCCCGAAGAAATCCGAGCCAAAAATGGGCTCAAGTTTCTGGGGACTCTTCTCCACGACCCAAACTTATTCCACTTGAACCGTCATTCGGTTTCAGTCGCCTTCGCGGTCGGCGTGTTCACCAGCTTCCTACCCCTGCCCGGACAGATGATTATTGCTGCGCTTCTGGCCCTATGGCTGCGCTGCAACCTGCCGCTATCGATCATTCTGGTTTGGATCAGCAACCCTCTCACCATGCCGGCCATTTTCTACAGCACCTATAAACTGGGCGCCTGGATCTTGGGCACGCCGCCGGTGGACTTCAACATTGAATTGTCCTGGGAGTGGCTAACAGATGAAGTTGGAAAGATCTGGTTGCCGCTGTTTTTCGGCTCGCTGCTAGCAGGAGTTTTCTTCGGTACAGTAGCCTACTTTTCTATGCGCGCCTTGTGGCGCTGGCATGTGGTGAAACGCTGGAAACTGCGCCTGGAAAGGCGCTCTGCAGTTAGTTAATTTCCCGCAGGAGGAAGCGTTTGATGCCCCACAAAGACAGTGCCCCTGCAGCAATTGCCAGGAGCGCGGGCAGGTAATATTCCGTAGCAATGCCTAATCCCAGGGCGGCAAGAGTACCAGCCAGGAAGGCAATTGATGTTGCCTTTGCACGATCTCCAGAAGCGGAAATGGCCACGGCCAATACAACCACCAGAGCAGAAAGCATGGCGCCCAGGCATACCAGCCAGAGCGGATGTACCTCCCATCCCTCGGCATAACAAACGGAACCTTCCCGCATGTCTGCGGGACAGAAAGTGTTCACCCGCCATGCATCAAACCATAAAGTGCCCAACAATACTGCTATCCATGCAGTGATCGCCACGGGCACCGGCATCATTTTGCGCAATACCCGGGCAGCCTTGCTCACACTTCTACCCCTTTACTCATTGCGCAGTGCTGCTGCAGGCTGAACTCGACTGGCCTGGAGGGCTGGATAAAGCGTAGCCAGCAAGCTGAGCAAGAAGCCGGCACCTACAACCAAAGCCACATCGCCCCAGGAAAGCTCCGAGGGCAGGTAATCCACCGGATAGACGTCAGACTTGAGAAATTGGATGCCAAAGACGGACTCAAGGCCAGCTACTAGATCTGTCACTGAGAGCGAACCCAACACCCCAAGCACACCGCCAACAACGGCGCCCACCAAGCCAACCAGCGCCCCTTGACTGACAAAAGTAAGGAGTATCTGGCGAGTGCTGGCACCCATAGTACGCATGATGGCAATATCTGTATGCTTGTCGATCACTACCATGACCAAAGTGGATACCACATTGAAGGCGGCAATAGCGATTATCAGCAGTACTAACAGCCCCACCAGATTGCGCGACATCTGGATCGCCTGGTAAAGATTTCCGTGAGTACGGCTCCAATCTGTGCCGTAGAAGCCCTCTCGGGGCAGCTCCTGCAGCAGGCGGCGCATAATCCAATTGGCCTCCAACATCTCGGTAACGCGTAACTGTATGCCCGCGCCACCTTTATTGCCCGCAAGCGCCTTGGCCTGGTTCCAGGAGACCAGAGCCAGCGTCTGGTCAAGGGCAGTGCCGGAGTGAAAAACCTCCACCACCCTAAAGCCCGCCACACGGGCGGCGCGGCGGCCACCAGAAGCTGCGTCATTGTTAGGCACAATCAGGGAAAGGTAATCGCCCTGCTCCACCCCCAACTTCGCGGCGATGCCGCGACCCAGCACCACACCGGGCTCAACCGCATCGAGCATTGCGGGGAAGGCCTCGGGACTAAGGAATTCGCTGATATTCGAGACTTCAACAATCGTATCAGGGTTAACGCCCTGAACCAGAAGCGGCGTCACCTCTGCGCCACGCCGTGCCAATGCATTTACCTGCCACACCTCAGCCGCAGACAATACTTGAGCATCGGCAGCCAGCTTTTTTCGCATAGCTGCCCAATCCACTTCGGAGCTCGCGTTGTAAATGGTTGCATGGGGCATGATGCCGAGAATCCTCTCGCGCAGCTCACGATCGAAACCGTTCATTACCGACATCACCACAATCATCAGAGCGACGCCGAGAATCAGGCCGATCATCGACAGGCCTGAGATAAAGGAAACCAGGCCGGCGGAGTCATCGCTACGCCGCTGAGCGCCCGCATAGCGCAGGCCAATAAATGCGGGGAGCGGCTTAAACATGGTCACCCTGATGCCAATCGCTGAGAAGTTCGCCATCTATCAAGTGCAGACAGCGGTCCAGTGCTGCAGCAAGATCCGGGTCATGAGTCACGATCACGAAACTGATACCCATACCCCGATTGAGTTGATCCATTAATTTATGAATTTCCTGGGCCGTCGCCCTGTCCAGGTTACCGGTAGGCTCATCCATTAATACGCAAGCCGGACGGGTAACCAGCGCCCGTGCGATAGCCACGCGCTGGCGCTCACCACCGGAAAGCTGCGAAGGCTTATGGCCGATTCGCTCACCTAGACCCACCGCCTCCAACATAGCTTTTGCCTCGGCACGGGCATCCGCCACACTGCGCTTACCAATCAGCAGTGGCATTGCCACATTTTCCAGGGCAGTGAATTCATTGAGCAGATGGTGAAATTGGTAGACAAAACCAAGACTACTATTGCGCAGCCAGCCACGCTCATTGGCATTCAAGTCCGCCAGATTCTGGCCTGCCACCCACACTTCGCCAGAGCTTGGCGTATCCAGGCCCCCCAACAGATTGAGCAGCGTGGATTTACCGGAACCGGAGGCGCCAACAATTGCCAGCTTCTCGCCACGCTTTACTTCCAGCTCAACACCTCGCAATACCGCAAGGTCCCTGCCTCCCTGCCGATAGCTCTTGCACAGCTGACGGCAGGCCAGCACGGCATCATTGGTATCCGGTGCCGGACGAGCTTGCTCAGTATCTATTTCCACTCGGCTATTCATCAATCTATTCGTCGTCTCTCAATTTGTATAAATCGCATCAATAATCAATGTTAATTAATGGACTTGTAACATGTTTATTCATAACGCAAGGCTTCCGCGGGCTCAATCTGGGCGGCGCGCCAAGCTGGAAAAAGGGTTGCCAGAAGGCTCATGCAAATAGCCGCGGAAAGCACCACTACGGCATCACCTGCGCGGAATTCCGATGGCAGATAACTGACAAAAAAGACCCGCGGATCAAATATTTTGGCCCCCAGCAGGTTCTCAGCCCAGCTAACCATCTCTGTCAGATTAAGCGCAACCAGTATTCCAAGTACCGCGCCACTAATGGCCCCGATAAAACCAATTGCACTGCCCTGCACCACAAACACCGCCATAATCTGCCGGGAGGTGAGACCCAGGGTCCTGAGCACTGCAATATCAGAGCGCTTATCTGCCACCATCAGCACCAGGGCCGATACGATATTAAAAGCAGCGACGGCGACGATAATCATCAGCATCAGGGTAACTACCGTCTTTTCCATCTTCACGGCCTGGAACAGGTTGCCATGGGAGTGACTCCAATCCTCACCGCTATAACCTTCGCCCAACTCACTGGCATAGAGGGGAACCCTGCCCAAGGCGTTGTCCATATCGTCGAAGCGCAGCTGCAGGCCCTGAACTTTGCCCGGCATACGTATGAGACGGGCCGCATCCTCAATATTTATCAGGGCAATATTTTGATCCACCTGGGCACCGGCGGAAAATACACCAGCCACGGTGAAACGTTTGGTTCGTGGGAATATGCCGGCGGGGGTTACCGTGACCTGCGGCAGTGTGAGTATCACAGATTCACCGGGCATTACATTCAGCTGCTGGGCAAGGATACGGCCAAGCACAATATGATAACTGCGCGGCTTCAATTCATCCAAGCTGCCCATAATCATCTTGTCGCCCACTTGGGAGACATTGCGCAGGGCAGCCGGCTCCACTCCCTGAAACTGCACACCGTGGCTGTCGCCATAGGCACTCACCAGGGCAAACCCCTTTACGAAGGGGCTGGCTGCCTCAACATGAGGCTGCTGCTCGAGCTTTTCCGCCACGCCCTGCCAGTCCTGCAGACCACCTTCACGCTCAACGAGACCGTGGGGAACCACACTGAGAATCCGTGTTTTAAGCTCACGATCAAAGCCATTCATTACAGAAGTCACAACGATCAGCGCAAGAACGCCCAACGCCATGCCCACCAGAGAGAAGCCATTAATAAAGGAAATAAACTGCTGTCGACGCCGGGCAGCCACATATCTCAGGCCGATATATAGGGGTACAGGTTTTAACATAGGGCCGATTTAAACGGAAAAGAGCCAAGAAATCCAAGTATTTACACAACTTCAAGGTGTAGAACGAGTTTTTAGTTCCATCCGCAGACGCGTCAGTTCCGCCTCACTCCAGTCAGGGGGCTCGGTCAGGGCTATCCAGGCGAGCGTGTATCCCAGCGATGAGTAGCGGTGCCCAAAACCCCGCGGAGTTACTCCCACATTAAAGTCCGCGATCAACTGCAGCATGGTAACAACGGGAAACCATTGCAGGTCCGGGGATACATCAGGTCCTCTAGGGTATTCCAGCCAGTCTGGCTTGCGAAACATCCAGCGTAAATCAAAGAAGACTATCGGATCACTGGCGTGCTGGAGGAAAGCGATACGGAACTTTCCCCAGGGTTCTTGCCCCAAATAGCCGCCAAATTGATTACCAAAGCGCACCACCTCTCCCCCCTTGAATTGAGGTAACCAGGCAGGCGTGCCTGGATCTCGATTATCGGTAATCATCTGCCATAGCCCCATACTGAAGGGCGGGGCGGCCCAGAGTGCACCATCAATGGGGTCATCGATAATATCGTAGAATTCGAACGAGTCTTCGGAAAGCTGTGCACCCAAACTAAACCCAAAGAGATAAAGCCTTGGGCGCGTACTGACAGGCAAGTCTACCCAGTAATCGTAAATCACCTTAAACAGAGAGCGAGCCGACGTCCGGATATATTTATCATCCGTCAGCAACGCGATTGGGCTCGGTAGATAAGAATACTGAGCCGCTACGGTAGCTACATCGCCTCGATACAGAAACTCCAAGGAGTCCACCGCACCTAGAACGACCGCACCATCCCCGACTGGCGTAGCGATCAGTAATATTTCCCGCTCAAATGCCCTGAGCCGCCTCAACTCCTCAAGTGCTAAGAGTGCACGCTGTTGGGGAGTATCGGCAGATCTCAACCCCACATAGACTCTAATCGGGTCTATTCCCTCTCCTGCAATTTCTTTGATATCTTCGGCAGTAGGTCCGAGCGTCAGAAATCGGCGCCCCTGGTGCCCCACGCTTTCCCAGGACAACAGCGAGTCTGCCCCACCCGTCTTATTGGGGTTTTTCGGAGGCGGCAAGTCCTCGGCAATAACCTCATCCAGTTGCTCATAGACGATTGAAATTGCGTGCAGACCTAACCGCAGCAATACCCCGTTCAATATGCTCCAGTAAAGCAATAGCGCCACCAATAGCCCAGCGATCATTGCCACCCGCTCAGGAATCCTTTTCGCTAGTGGGGCCGACACCACAAGAACGACCTTATGGAACCCTCTACCTATCAATCTTAAGAATAGAAATACAATTAGCGCCACAACCCCAATGGTGATGAGACCAGCCCCTGATACCGCTGGCATACCCATCAATGTACGCACCGAGTTCTGCCAGTAAGTACCTTGCCAGAGAAACCCGAAAATTAAAAAGGTGCCTGAAATAATTACCCAGCGCTTCACTACTTGTCGCTGCCGATTATTTAGTGGAATATCGGGAATTTCCAAATATTTCCACAAAAGGCGAATAAGTACGCCAAAAGAATACCCAAGGGTAAAAGACACACCGGAAAGAATGCCTTGAACATAAGCACTACGTGGAATCAGCGAAGGGGTTAAACTCAGAGCAAAAAAAATCGCGCCCAGAAACAGGCCAGAAACTGAAAAAGCGGCTATTGTTCGCATCCATGCTTGCCTGCGGGACCAAGCCTAACGTCAGCCTAGCATAGCCCACCCCAGATCAACCTCTGGCTTTCCTCAACAAAAGGCAGATAACATCCATGTAAGGCAAAGAAAAGAGTGGACTCTCGTAGCCATGTAATTCATATGAGAAAACACCTTATGTTTTTCTCATGCATAATAAGAACATCACATTTGCTACTGCAGTATTCACATGCCATCCT
The DNA here is from genome assembly GCF_041447265.1 of Microbulbifer epialgicus. Classification (NCBI taxonomy): domain Bacteria; kingdom Pseudomonadati; phylum Pseudomonadota; class Gammaproteobacteria; order Cellvibrionales; family Microbulbiferaceae; genus Microbulbifer; species Microbulbifer epialgicus. The sequence continues at coordinate 8,913 of NZ_JBGMEK010000069.1, read as the reverse complement.
GGGCTCCTCCATTGGAAAATAAGCCAAGCTACCCAGGCAATTGCACATTCTCAACGCACAGGATAAATTTTCAACTTCTCCCGTAGGCGCTGCAATTCTTCCTCATCCCAGTCGGGCGGTTCGGTCAGAGCCATCCAGGCAAGAATGTAGCCGGCTGGCGAGTAACGATGACCAAATTCCAGCGGTGCAATTCCCACATTCAAGTCCGCCACGAGTTGAAGCATGGTGACAACTGGAAACCAGCGCAAATCCGGAGAGACATCCGGGCCCCTTGGCCGCTCCAACCAGTCAGGCTTGCGAAACATCCATCGCAGGTTGAAAAAAACTATCGGGTCGCTAGCATGTTGTAAAAAAGCAATACGAAATCGACCCCACGGCTCCTGCCCTAAATAACCCCCGTATTGGTTACCGAAGCGCACTACCTCACCCCCTTTAAACTGAGGCAACCAAGCGGGAGTTCCCGGATCGCGATTATCAGTGATAACCTGCCAGATGCCGGAGCCAAATGGTGGCCCAGCCCAAAGAGCACCATCGAAAGGGTCGTCGATAATGTCGTAAAAATCGAAAGAGTCCTCGGACAGCTGAGCGCCGAGGCTCAGGCCGAAAAGGTAGAGCCTGGGGCGGGTTCGGGTGGGAAGGTTCTCCCAGTACTCATAGATCACTTTAAAAAGCGCCCTGGCCGAAGTCAGGCCGTACTCATCATCGGTAAGCAGTGCCACTGGGCTCGGTAGATAAGAGTACTGGGCCACGACCGTAGCCACATCCCCCCGATAAAGAAATTCGAGGGAGTTTACCGCACCTGGATCAATCCACCCCGCTCCGGTCGGGGTTGCAATCAATAGTATCTCTCGCTCAAAGGCTTTGACACGTTTCAGTTCCGCCAATGCCAGGTAGGCGCGCTGTATTGGGGTCTCCGCTGCATTCAATCCCACAAAGACCCGGATTGGCTCAATCCCCTGCCCGGCCACCTCCTTGATATCTTCTACCGAGGGACCGAGTGTGAGGAAGCGTCGCCCCTGGTGCCCGACACTGTCCCAAGAGAGTAACGATCTCGCCCCACCAGTTTTTTCCGGATCTTTTGGGGGCGACAATCCCTCGGCAACTGCCGTGTCGTGCCGCTCAGAAATCACCGCAAAGATATGCAACCCTGTATTCAGGAGCACACCATTTAAAATCCCCCAATAGAGTGCCAGTGCCACCAGCAGTCCGGTAAGTAAGGCCACACGTTCCGGTATGTGCATCTCCAGACGTTTTGTGACCTCACGAATAATTCGCCGGAACCCTTTGCCTATAGCCCAGAGAGAGAGAAACACCAGCAGGGCTACAAATCCGACAGTGAAAGGGCGAACCCCCGATACTGGCGGCATCGCCATCAGAGAGCGTATAGAGTTCTGCCAATGAGCTCCCTGCCAAAGAAAGCCTACAACCAAACAGATACAGAAGATCAGGGCACCGCGCTTTAACATACGGCGCTGCCATTTAGTAACCGGTATATCTGGGATCTCGAGGTAATTCCACAACCAGTGGATAAACACACCAACGATATAACCGCATGTGAAAGCGGTTCCCGCGAGTATCCCCTGCATATAGGCACTGCGGGGAATCAAGGAAGGAGTTAGGGACAGCGCAAAAAATGTCGCGCCCACAAGCAGGCCAAGAACTGAGAAGATTTTTGTAAGTCGCATCCTTGCCTGCTCGCAGGACCAAACCTACCCGTCAGCCTAGCACACCCTGTCTAACCCTATTTATTCAATCCACGCATCCGCTGGCATTGAAAAACGTGAAGAAGTCGAAGTGTTTTGGCATTTTTTCTGTTTTAATGGGGGTGGCGTATTCGAACACAAAAACCGGAGAACAATAAATGTTCAGCAGAAATCGCAACGGAGTAGCCCAAATTGTTGGTACCGTAGCACTGCTTCTTGCTTTCGGAGCCCAGGCAAAACCCCTGGAGATCCCCCCGGGTTCCCAAGCTGGCGAGCTGTCCTTTGAAGAAGTTCGCGGGATGAAAAAAAATGATGTAACCACGAAACTGGGGGAACCCTTAAGCATCAAGGGCCCAATTGGTGAGCCGGCAATCACCCGCTGGGAATACACCGATTTTTACGTCTTTTTCGAGCAGGATACCGTTCTGCATACGGTGGTTAAGCCGCGTGGCTAAAGCCCTATCCCCGCAGTGATTGCCAGGCCGGACCTCCAGCCTGGTTTTCCCGCCCTCTCCGCCTCCTTCAGCTCAAATCCTCGACACCATCAATAGCAAAGCTACAAAGGAGAACTCGCCGCACTATCGCACCGTACATATTTTCCACCTCAATGCCCGAGATTGGGCCCAGGCTGAGTCTCGGGGCGTATCTCCCAGTAATCTCATCATGGTTCACGGCCAACACAACTGGCTGGGCTGGTTGACGCCATTGACCCAGCGGTTTAATTGAGCCGCTGGCTGCATCGCCCTTACTAATGAGGAAATGGGGAAGTTTTTACGGCTAGTGGCTGTGGGCACGCAATCGGGATCCGCTGGTAGGCCCAGCCCTGTTGTATCAAAGTCACAATCGCCAAGGGGCTGGATTTCCCCTCGGCAACAGGTCAATATGCCCGCCGTAACTTCACCTTGGTGGGTCGTTCAGCTTTAGGCAAGTTGCCAACTCTCCACCTTCAGGACCAGCGAGAAACCGATAGAAAATGACAGTAAAAGTCGAATCCATAGATAGCCTATTAAAGTCCAGCGGCCGAGAGGGCGAAGAAGTTCGCGTGCAGGGCTGGATCAGAACCCGCCGTGACTCCAAAGCCGGCCTCTCATTTCTAGCCGTACATGACGGTAGCTGCTTTGACCCGATCCAGGTGGTCGCCGAGAATAATCTCCACAATTATCAGTCGGAAGTGCAGCGACTAACTACCGGCTGCGCGGTGGATATTGTCGGCACTATCAAGCCTTCCGAAGGCAAGGGACAGTCTATCGAGCTGTTAGCATCCCAAGTGGAAGTGGTTGGCTGGGTGGAAGACCCGGACACTTATCCTATGTCCCCCAAACGGCACACCATGGAGCACTTACGTGAGCATGCGCACCTGCGCCCGCGCACCAATGTAAGCGGTGCCGTGGCCCGTGTACGCAACTGTATCGCCCAGGCAATTCACCGCTTCTACCACGAAAACGGCTTCCTGTATGTGCACAGCCCGATCCTCACCGCCTCAGACTGTGAAGGTGCCGGTGAGATGTTCCGTGTGAGCACCCTGGATCTGGAAAACCTGCCACGTAACGAGCAAGGTGCTATCGACTACAGCAAGGACTTCTTTGGCGAAGAGAGCTTTCTTACTGTATCCGGCCAGCTGAACGTGGAAAGCTATTGTCTGGCCATGTCCAAGGTATACACCTTCGGCCCGACCTTCCGCGCAGAAAACTCCAACACCACTCGCCACCTGGCAGAGTTCTGGATGGTGGAACCGGAAGTGGCCTTTGCCGACCTTGCAGATGTCGCCGACCTCTCCGAGCAGATGCTGAAGTATGTATTCAAAGCGGTACTGGAAGAGCGCGCCGACGATATGGCCTTCTTCGCCCAACGTATCGATAAGGAGGCGATCAGCCGCCTGGAGAACATCATCGACAATGATTTCGCCCGCATCAACTACTCTGAGGCGATTGAAATCCTGGAAAACTGCAAAGAGAAGTTCGAATTCCCGGTATCCTGGGGAATCGACCTGGCCTCTGAGCACGAGCGCTACCTGGCTGAGAAGCACTTCAAGAAGCCAGTGATCGTGATGAACTACCCGAAGGATATCAAAGCCTTCTATATGCGCATGAACGACGATGGCAAGACTGTTGCCGCTATGGACGTTCTTGCGCCGGGGATCGGCGAGATTATCGGAGGAGCCCAACGCGAAGAGCGCCTGGAGAAGCTCGACGAGCGCATGGATGAGATGAACGTACCCAAGGATCACCTGGATTGGTACCGCGATCTGCGCCGCTACGGCACAGTGCCCCATGCGGGCTTCGGTCTCGGCTTTGACCGCATCGTGTCCTACGTGACCGGAATGGGCAACATCCGCGATGTAATCCCCTTCCCGCGCACACCGAAGAACATTTCGTTCTGATCAAAAAAGCCCCGCATTGCGGGGCTTTTTCATTTCGAGCCAAAGGTAAATCAGACAGCCTGGCCCGTCGCCGTTGCGATAATGTCGTCGCTGGCCTTTTCGCTGATCATATACACCGGTACCACAATAAAGAAACCCGGAATCCTTGGGAATACTGAAGCGTCCACCACCCGAAGGTTGTTGGTGCCATGTACCCGGAACTTACTATCGACTACCGCCATGGGATCGCTGGCAGGCCCCATCTTGTTGGAACAGGAGGCGTGATGACCCCAGGCCTGGTTTTTAACAAAATCCCCGATTTGCTGATCTGATTGTATCTCCGCACCGGGTAGCAGCTCTCTTGAGACACCTTTGCTCACAAGTGGGCCCGACATAATGTCGCGGGAGATCTTCACCCCTTCAACCACCGCCTGTAGATCTTCCCCCAGAGCATCATTCCCCTCACCGAAATAGTGGAAATTAATATCCGGTGTGTCCCGTGGATCAGCAGAATGCAGAGTTACCCGGCCAGCTGTATTATTGGTATGTCCTTTCAAGACGATCCATGAGAATCGATCTTTGTAGTTTCTTAGTGCCTCAGAGTACCCTGGAAAGTATCCGTGAAAGTCTGTAGGCACACCAAAGATGAACAGGTCGGGATCTTCCAGGTCCGGCTTCGAACGTTTCACCAGGGAGGGAACCGGGCCATTACCGCTATAAGGCCCCTTGTTAAACCAGCCATAGCGATACCGGTTCAGACAGGGATCTCCATCGGCACCCCAAGTGCAATCTTTCAGTAACGCCAGATCCTCAGTCATCTCACTGACAATACCCACCTCATAGCGGTCTTGCAGGTTCTCACCTACGCCTGGCAGATCTACGACCGGATCAATCCCATGGTCTCGCAGCTCGTGTGCAGGGCCGACTCCAGAAAGCTTCAAGAGTTGCGGACTGTTAAAAGCCCCTCCAGATAAAATGACCTCTCTGGTTGCCCGCACCTGCCGCAATATGCCAGCGGTTCCACTCTCATCATAATAGGGGTCCGCTTTGTAGAGGCTCGCCCCTTCCAGAAACTCAACCCCAACCGCCGTGTTACCCTCAAATAATACCCGTGTGGCCAGCGCATTAGTGCGAATATGCAGTAGGTTGGGATAGATAGCCTGGGTATCCAACAAATGCTCACGCACGCCGCTTCGCCTGCTCTTGCTATCAGCCGCCATTGGCGCAATGAATGGCCCCTCCAGCCCGCTGGCAACGTCCCAGTGGTTGATATCCAGATTCATATTACCCGTAATAATTTGGTCGATCGCCCCCTCTAAACCGTATTTGGCTAATGCTGCTTTAACAATTTTAAGAATCGCAGGATCTTCCAACAGCAACGCTGGATTGCCCCGATTTGTGGGTAACCAACCATCAAACCCGTGGCGCGAGGGATTTGAAAAGATTGGGCGAGATACATACTGGCAGCGCTCAAGGCGCTGGAAATAACGCCGCATATTCCAGCTTTCCCAAGAGCTATCGCCCGTACTTTGGGCAATGCGGTCAAAATCATTATTGTGGGGATAGACGGTGATCAGTGCATGATGAGTAGTACAACCGCCGATCGTGGCAGCCCTGGGATAAAGAACCCCCTTCCCGGGCACATATTTGCTATCCAGCTTTTGCTGGTCGAAGTCCGCATAGTGCTTGACAAAAAAATCCCAACTTAATTTGCGATCCTCTGATGCAAAGGGATGCCATGCGGGAATATTATGCGTATCGTCACTGGGATCATTAGCCCCTGCTTCCAACACCAATACCCTAAAGCCCGCCCTAGCCAGGTTAGCGGCTAATGGACCTCCTCCAGCCCCAGAACCCACTATGACATAGTCGTATTCATCATAAAATTGTGTCGAATTACCAGTAAAAGCGGAGCTTAGTCCAGTGGCTACTGCACCCGCCCCCAACCCAGCCTGTAGGGCCCGTTTAGCAAAAGTTCGACGGCTAACACCTTCAACTGACTTCTTTTTATCGGGTGATTTTTTACTATCCATACTTATTATCCATGCTTGTATTACAGGGCCTTATTAAAGGCCCTATCGGAATTCAAAACTCACAATCTGAAAGCACACAAAAAATCAGGCTCCCCCTCCAGCCCACCCTTCATTTATTTCAAAGTAATTCAAACATCCAGGAATTGGAAACACATCTCAAAATAATTCTCTAGCCCTGGAAGAAATATGTCCTTTATGGATTAAAAGAAAGTAGTCATAAGAACCAAAACGTTAAACGCCTCACATTCATTTATCAGGGAGAATAAAATAGTAAGGGAACACTTACCCAAGGCAGGATTTATCGTACTTTAGTGCAGAGCCATGTCAATGGCCGAATCGACACCTGTCAATTGACATGAGTATTTGATTAAATTAATTCAACCAGTGCGCAGCGCCAACTGATTTAACTAAACTAATTGTAGGAGAAGAACTTTCATATTTTTAGAAAACACTAAAGTGTTGTAAAGTATCGATTCGCCACTCTTGTAAAATTTTAAAATATTGTAACTAAAAAACACCGTCCATGCTGCAACAAACCTTATACAGTGATTACGATTTAAATCATACGATGGGACGAGCCAGTAAAAATATTTTTGAGGTACTTGCCAGCAAAAAAAGAGATATTGCAAACTCTGGTGTTTAGCCAATCCGATCAAACGGCGCTCTGGCCAGTCGTTAACACTGTCTCTCCATATTTTAATTTAATCCAGTAATGGTCTTCAGCAATTAGCCAAAGCCCCGTACTTTATCCATTTTTTTCTATGCACATACCCAGCATAAACTAGGTGCAGCATACTCTCACGGCAGGCCGACCCTTGCATGCCAGAGTATGTACCGTAACGTTTTCGGGCGCTGCCCAGAAACCCATGGCAGCATCACTAATGACTAGTTCTGACGAATTCATGCCAGGCTGTTATGATCACATGACTATTACCTAATCGCCGCTCCCTGATAAGACTCCATAAAGGTAAATAACTCGGCCCTAAGGTCTGCCGGAGCAGCTCCCGTGCACTTCGGAAGAGCAGTTCTGCCAGCGGGTCATCAATCCCCAGTCGACCTAAAATTTCAAAAACGGTATTCTTGCTCATAGTGGTGTATTTATTGGTTGCTTGGGCGACAATAAATCAACCAGTAGCGCCGCTTATTTAAACCATCAAAGAGCAAGTTCGGTTATAACTCGTTTTAACTTATCACCATCATATTAATAGCATTTAATAATGAGGATACCTACATGTACATCTTAAATACTAGTGACGGCCAACATACACAAATAGGCACATCTAATGGAAATCGACAAGATGAGAATGATGGAACATTCTGGATAACAGGCTGGAGTGATGCTACTCGCGCCGCTGTAGCAGTAGGCGGATCTTATCTGCTTAGTGATGAACATGGGGGTAATTTTCGGTCAGTCGCAGTTGTAGAAATTGGTGGTGCAGGTACAGGCGGAATACGATTTGAGCTAAATACCTGAAGGAAGTAAAATATTTAATCACCGGCATTTAGTAGCTCAGACTTGATCTGACAGCTAGCAGTTTTTCAGAAGTTGCTTCGTCAAGTCAAGTTCAGTTTTCGAATTCTCCCGTCCAGATCCGTTGGAAGCCCTTCCTTTTACTAAAAAGAGGGAAGGAAAGAATACACTACGCTCGGGACCGTATGAGATATGGATGCCGATTACGAGCTTACAGGGATATATTTAGTCGGCCCTGAAAAAAGCCAAACACTCACCTCCAGTACGGGACGGCATGGGTTTACGGGATGATTCTCACCAAATTCAACTCTCAAGGCGCATGTAAAAGAGCCATATCGTTAACGAGCGTGGATTTGAGGCTAAAAAAATAGGGAAAAGTGCCTTTTTAGGGCGCAAAAAAATGCCTTCAGCGCCTTAACCATCCATTTCCTCAAATTCCAGGCGCACGCGGCCATGAGAAGGTTGATCGCATCACCCACTGTGCCTTTAAGGAAGTTTCTTGACAGTCGAAAATTAGATTTGAGATGACCAATTAGCGGCTCAATCGCCGCTCGACGCCGACATTTTTTCCGTTTCTTTTCCCGCTGGTAGCGGTTGTCCCTTTTCAATGCAGGCTTGGGTAAAACTATTTCTGCACCTTCAGCCATTTTCTTTCCCCGATAGCCCCGATCACATATGGCCTCTTCAATCTTGGACTCTCTGACTTCGTTCGCTTTGCTGATCACCTCATCTAAGGTCTTGCTATCGTGAATGTTTTCTGGATGACTCACAGCGCTTAGAATAATGCCGTCTTTCGCAGTAGAGACAATGGGGGCTTTGCTGCCATATTCATACGGCTTATGGTCTTTGCCTTTGGCAATACAGTACACCTGTGGTTCGTGTAAGCTGTAGATTTTGTCTTTATCATTTTTCTGTTGTTTCAAGACACGCTCATACAGCGCAAAATCATCCTGAAAAATGTGCAAAAGGCTCTCAGGTAATTTTCTTCTCAACTCCCGCAACAGAATTCCCGCGATGGTTCGCAGGCGTTTTACCGCTTTTTTTGCGCTCGAACGCTTCTTGACGTGACGAAAGAAACGTAGTTTAAGTCCCATTTCTTTTACTTCTTTGGCATAGGTCCGGCGCTGCTGAATGCCATTATTCTTCGCGAGCTTATTCAAGCGGTTAATAATTTTTATCGCCAACTTGCCATCCGTTGGGTAGGTAATAAACTTTTCTTGTACCGTGGTATCGACGTTTACGGTCTTCTCTTCAATGGCATCGTCATGGAGCTGTACCGACATCTTGAAAATTTTTTCAACACCGATCTCGCCAATTCGGCTGCGAAAATGCACCAGCTCTGTGGGA